>CAIUZV010000261.1 GCA_903903735.1 uncultured beta proteobacterium
AGCCCGGCGACTGCAAAAATCGGCGAACTCGTGGGTGCACAGCCCGTCACGATTCAAGCTGCTGAGGTCTCGCAGGCCATGGCAACAGGCGTGATGGATTCGATGATTTCATCGAGTGCGACGGGTGTTGACACCAAGACGTATGAATACATCAAGAAGTTTTATGACAACCAAGCTTGGATTCCCAAGAACGCGGTCATCATGAACAAGAAGGCTTTCGATGCCTTGGACGAAGCGACTCGTAAAGCGCTATTGGCTGAAGCTGCTAAAGCGGAAGAGCGTGGCTGGAAGATCGCTGAAGCAAAGACCAATGAGTATTTGGCGGCATGGACCAAAAACGGTGGTCAGGTCATTCAGCCTTCGGCTGAGTTGACAAAGGGCTTGAACGAGATTGGTCAAAAAATGCTTGCTGACTACCTCAAAAAGGCCGGCAAAGATGGTCAAGCCATTGTGGATGCACTGAAAAAATAAATGATGCGTAAATTATTAGATTGGTCGTACTCCGCCGCCGAGGTTTTGGCGGCGGTTTGTATGGTGGGAGTACTCGCCAGCGTACTCACCAGCATCTTGAGCCGTCAACTTGCGTTTCATGTGTCGGGTCTCGATGCGTACGCAGGATATTTCATGGCGTCGGCTGGCTTCTTAGCGTTAGCATCCACCTTGCGTCATGGCGAGCATATTCGCGTGACGCTTGTGCTAAATGCCTTGGCTCCCGCGGGTAAGCGTCGCTTAGATATCGCTGCGATAGCGGTTGGGGTAGCCATCGCTGTTTCACTCGCTTTTTTCAGTACGAAGTTGGTGGTGGACTCCTATGTGTTTAACGATATTTCAACCAGCAACGATGCGACGCCGCTCTGGATTCCTCAATTAGGGATGGCCGCCGGAAATATTTTGCTCTTGATCGCTTTTATTGACTTACTGATTAGCCGCATACGTGGCGATGAGTCCAGTGTGGATACGCAGGAGCAACAACGCCATGAATGACATTTTTATTGTGACGTTGTTGATTGTTTCGCTCTTTGGCTTTTTGGCCGGTGGAGTATGGGTCGGACTCACGCTTGCCGGCACAGCATGGCTTGGGATGGAGCTGTTCTCAAGCAGGCCCGCTGGGGATGCCATGGCCATCACGATTTGGGGGGCGTCCTCTAGCTGGACCTTAACCGCATTACCCTTATTTTTATGGATGGGAGAAATCCTTTTTCGTACGCGGCTCTCGCAAGACTTGTTCAAAGGCTTGGCCCCTTGGCTCAACAAATTGCCTGGGCGCTTGCTGCACACGAACGTCATCGGTTGTGCAATCTTTGCAGCGGTTTCTGGCTCCTCAGCAGCGACGTGCGCCACGATTGGCAAGATGACGCTGCCAGAACTTAAGCGTCGCGGCTATCCCGACGATATGGTGATGGGTACGCTCGCCGGTGCTGGCACGCTCGGTTTGCTGATCCCTCCATCGATCATCATGATCGTCTACGGCGTTGCGGCAGAGGTATCAATCGCCAAGCTCTTTATTGCGGGTGTCTTGCCTGGAATATTTTTGGCATTGCTGTTTTCAGGATACATCGTGTTTTGGGCTGTCCGTAACCCAGACAAAGTGCCTGTCGCAGATCCGGAAATGTCATTTAGGCAAAAGCTGTATCAGTCCCGGCACTTAATCCCGGTGTTGCTGCTCATCACAGCGGTACTGGGCTCGATATACAGCGGCGTCGCCACGGCGACTGAGGCGGCGGCCATCGGTGTGTTGGGCTCGCTCATTGTCTCGATCGCGCAAGGATCGCTCTCTTGGGAGACCTTTAAGGGTTCACTGTTTGGGGCTACCCGTTTGTATTGCATGATTGCCTTGATACTGGCTGGCGCGCAGTTTCTGACACTCTCGATGGGCTATATTGGCTTGCCGCGTGCCTTGGCAGAATGGATAGGAACCCTAGGTCTATCTCAGTTCGGATTGATCTTAGTGCTGATGGTTTTCTTCATTATTCTTGGCTGCTTTTTAGACGGCATTTCGATGGTTGTCTTGACGATGGGAGTGTTACTGCCCACCGTGACGGCCGCTGGGATTGATTTGATCTGGTTTGGTATTTTTATCGTGTTTGTCGTAGAGATGGCACAGATCACACCGCCGGTAGGATTCAATCTGTTTGTTCTTTCCGGTATGACGGGTCGAGAGCTTCCCTACATCGCGCGTGTTTCATTCCCGCTTTTTCTGCTGATGGTTGCTGCAGTCATATTTTTGTATTTCGTACCGGAACTCGCAACCTTCCTACCTAACAACATGAAGCTTTAAGCCCCTAGGTCTCGAGGCGGAGCCCAGACAGGTAGGCGTTTATCCAGAAACGCCGCCATGCCTTCTCTGCCCGCCTCACTGCGCTGCGCCTTCAGGCTGATAGATAACAAGCTTGCGTGTTCTGCCCCAGACGTCACGAAAGATAACTGTTGGATTGTTTTTTTCGTCTCTTGGACGCATGAGGCCTGGGTGAGTGTCAATGCACCGAGCAGCGCATTCACATTTCCATCTAGATCGTAGTCTTCACAGACATCATGCAGCAGACCAAGACGCCAAGCTTCAGAGGCTGTGAATGTCTCGCCTGTCAGTAGCCAGCGCATGGCCGCCCGCTCACCGATCGCCTTAATCAGATAAGGTGCGGAGAGGGAAGGAATTAATCCCATTCTCGTTTCAGAATACGAAAACGTTGAAGTGCGACTAGCAAAGCCTAGGTCAGCGCAGGCCACCAAGGTGACCCCTAAGCCAACGCAGGCGCCGTTTATGCGAGCGATCACTGGTTTGACCGATTGATGAACGCTCAGCATAAGCGTTTCGATTAAAGCTAGGGCCGCTTGCTGTTGCTGTTCGTCTGCTAAAGAGACACGATGCATCCAGGATAGATCAACACCCGAACAAAATGCATCGGCTTTGGACGCCAAGACGATGGCATTGACTTCGGGATCTTCGCCCAAGCCTTCAAACACTTCGATGAGCTCACGAGCCATGAGCTCATCGATCGCATTTTGCTTGTCTGCGCGGTTCAGCCAAACAACTGCAGTACCCGGACCGTACGCGACTTCAAGTGTCTTGAGCATATCCATGGTTATTTGTAGAGAACGCCAGGCAACCACAGCCCTATGGATGGGAACATGTAGAGCAAGAATATGGCGAGAATCTGTATGCCCATGAAGGGCATCATGCCAAGGAAAATTTGATTCAAGGTGACGTGCGGCGGTGATACTCCTTTCAGGTAAAACGCGGCCATCGCGACAGGCGGGGAGAGGAAGGCTGTCTGCAGATTCAGTGCGACCAATAATCCAAAAAACAAGGGATCAATGCCGAACTGAGAAAGCAAAGGCACAAAGATCGGCATGAAGATCACGATAATCTCGGTCCACTCGAGCGGCCAGCCGAGCAAGAAAATCAAAATCTGCGCCAACAGCATGAACTCCACCGGAGTCAGCCCAAGCGATAGCACCCATTTCTCAATGACTTGCTGACCACCCAATAAGGCAAAGGCCGCGGAAAAAATAGACGACCCAACAAACAGCCAGCAGACCATTGCACTTGTTTTTGCTGTGAGAAACACCGAGTCTTTAATCACAGGAAACGTAAGCCGCCGGTAGGCCAAGGCGAGCAATGCGCCACCGAGCGCTCCCATTGCAGCGGCTTCGCTAGGTGTAGCTAAGCCAAATCCAATAGACCCCAGAACGGCAGCGATCAGGACGGTTAACGGGAAGAAGGATTGTGCGAGCAAACGAAATATCTCTAACCTAGCCCACGTTAGGGTCATATAAAAAATCGCCATGATGAGTGCTGCGATGGCGACATATATCCAAAATCCCGCCGGCGCAGTGAGACGATCGGGTTGTGTGGGAGGGGCTTTTGCTGCGGCTTCTGCTACGGGTGCAGAGGTCGTCACAGTTTTCTTGGCCTCAGCGCCTAAAGGTTCGGGAGCCGATTCCGACGGTGGTTCAGCGAGTCCGCCCGAGTCTGCGTTGGTGTTGTTCGATAAGCGTAACTCTGCGGGAATATCGTATACAACCTCTGGCGTCGTGACGACGCGATAAATGATCAGTGTGAGAAGCACTGTCACGAGCAGGGGCAGCATGACTAGCAAAACATTACGATTCATGTACTGGCGTGATACGGCCGGATTCCGATTGCTCTTGAAGAAATTAGAAAGTAAGCCCGTGGCAGCTAATTTGAATCCTTGAGACTCAAGAGCCTTTGAGCCAGCGGGTAAGGGAATGAGTCGATCTTTTTCAGGCAGCGGCGGCGCCAGGTCGGGCCAGATCTTCGCCACAATCATGACGTAGATGGCGTAGAGTAATGCTAAGCCGACACCAGGAATAAGTGCGCCCGCATAAAGCTGTACAACGGAAGTTCCAGTGGTTGCACCGTACACGATCAACAGGACAGAAGGCGGAATCAAGATCCCTAGACAACCACCCGCGGTAATAACGCCTGCAGTCAGTCGAACGCTATAGCCTGCCTTGAGCATCGTTGGCATGGCGAGCAAGCCCATCAGTGTGACCACTGCCCCGACAATACCCGTTGCTGTAGCAAAAATAGCGCAGGTGGCGAGCGTCGCAATGGCAAGTGACCCCGGCAGTCTAGCCAGAGCCAGGTGCAGCGATTGAAAGAGTTTTTCAATGAGGTTCGCACGCTCAACCAAGTAACCCATGAAGACGAATAAAGGGATCGAAATCAAGGCGTCGTTGTTCATCGTGGCGTAGGTTCGCTGCACCATTAGGCTAAGCGTTTGACCGATCGCACGGCCGGCGAAGTCTGGTGCCTGCATGTAGTACGCCAAGAAGGTAAAGATCACCCCCATCCCCATCAGCGTGAATGCTGTCGGAAAGCCGAGCATGATCATGACCACAATCAGCGCGAGCATGATGAGCCCGATATGACCTGTCGTCAACGTGCCCCACGGCGTTAAGAAGGCGATCATCGCGATGACAAGGCCTATACATCCAAAGCCGAACCATATTGCCTTGGGTAGTTTCATTTTTTCTGCTCCTGAGCCACAACATAGCGATCTGCCTGGGCGATATCTGCGTCTTTGACGTTAACCATTTCTTTTAGTTTTTCAACGTCAACCTCTTGAACATCTGCTTCGCGCTCTGGCCACTCGCCTGAGCGGATGCACATGATGCAACGAGCGATTTCAGCGAAGCCTTGGATAAGAAGAAAGAATCCAGCGATAGGGATGAAGGCTTTAAACGGATAAACCGGCGGGCCATCTGCCATGAGCGAGGAATGCTCATTAATAGCGATCGACTCAGCCGCGTAGGTCCAGCCGGCCCACACCATAGCCGAAACGCCCGGGATGAAAAACAATATGTACAGCACGAGGTCAAGACTAGCTTGGGCGCGAGGAGGCAAAAATCCATACAGAATATCGCCGCGCACGTGCCCATTTTTTGCAAGCGTATAGGCGCCCGCCATCATGAACATGATGCCGTAATACATCAATTGCATATCAAACGCCCAGGCGCTGGGACGATTAAACAAGTAACGCGCGAAGACCTCCCACGATACATGTAGCGTCAGGGCGACAATGAGCCACGCAAAGGCTTTGCCGACAAAGGTTGAGGTTGCGTCGATGCGCCAGAGCCATTTGTTCATAATAATTACCTACAGTGGTCTAGAGCGGTTCATGCCGCTTATGAAAATCGGGTGGCTACTTCATCTAAAGTAGCCACCCGAGTTTTTGCTACAGGAGCAAGCTGATTAGCCTGCTTTTTTGGGCGTGAAATAGTGGTTGTAGGCCATGCGGAAATTGACGTTTGTGTCGCCAGCCCAGCGTCCTGCTCGCTCAGCAAACGCCTTTTGCGAATCAAGCACTTTCTTGAATAATGGGTTCTCAGCTGAACGCTTCGCGATCATCTCGTCCCAGATTTGCAATTGACGCTGCAAAATCGCATCCGGTGTTTTGTAGAACTTAACGTTACGATCTTTTTGCAGTTTCACGTAGTCGGTCGAGTAACGATCGATCGCCTTCCACGACATGTCGGCGCTAGCTGCTTGCGAGGCAACCGCCAACACGCTCTTGAGATGCGCTGGCAAGGCGTCGTACTTTGCTTTGTTGAATACGATCTCAAACTGCTCGGCGCTTTGGTGAAAGCTCTGCAACATACATACTTTGGATACATCCGCAAAGCCAAGATTCAAGTCTGATGAGGCGTTGTTGAATTCAGCGCCATCCAGCAGGCCCTTGTCCAAGGCGGGGACGATCTCTCCGCCGGGCAGAGCGTTTACGGCAGCGCCCATGGCGGTGTACATGTCAATCGCAAGACCGACGGTGCGGAACTTAACGCCTTTCATCTCTTCGACTTTGGTGATTGGCTTCTTGAACCAACCGAACGGCTGTGTGGGCATTGGGCCGTATACGAGCGACACAACGTTCACGCCCATGGCTTTTTGAATTTCAGTCAACAGGGCTTTTCCGCCACCGTATTCGTGCCAGGCGAGGAGCATGTTGGCGTCCATACCAAACGATGGACCCGATCCCCATAATGCGACGGCCGTGTTCTTGCCGTACCAGTACGCCAGCACGCCATGACCGCCATCCAGTGTTCCTGCAGACACCGCATCCAGCAAATCAAATGCTTTCACAACGGCGCCTGCCGGGAGCACCTCGATTCTGAGTTGGCCGTTCGCCATTTCGTTGACTTTCTTAGCGTAGTCCAGCGCGTATTCGTGGAAAATGTCCGTTGCGGGCCAGGTGCTCTGAAAGCGCATGGTGATGGGGGCATTTTGAGCTTTGGCGACCATTGGTACGCCCAGTGCGGTTGCGGTACCAGCTGCCGCGGCAGTCGAGAAAAATTTACGGCGCGATGCAATGACGGACATGGTGTGTCTCCGAAAAGTGAAGGTATGCTGCAGCGCAACAACTCATCTAGGGTGCCTCAATTAAGACGCGTTGCAAGTCGTTTGCTCTTGCGTGATTAGACCCCTTGCGCCTTGAGAATACAACCGGTAGCGCACTAGTGTTAACCCGATACTAGGGCTTACCAAGGCGGACGCTGGGGTTCATAATGGAGCGTCACGACGTCAGTATGCGCGCCTGGCAAGGAGGTGTTAGCCATGATTTCTTCGAGTCTCATTCAAAATCTTCGGCAACAAGTGATGCAGCGCTTGCCTTTCTCAGGCATGGCGGTGGCGGATGTCGATTTTTTTATTCAGTCCTCGAGCGAGGTGTATTGCGCACCCAATGAAGTCATCCTTTCGCCTGCGGACGGTCCGCCCGCCTGTCTCTATCTCATCCGCCAGGGGCGTGTTTCTGGAAAACGCACAGCCCCAGGTTTAAGCGACACCGCGTTCGAGCTCGAGGCGGGCGAACTGTTTTCTGTCAGCGCAAGTCTCGCCGCCCGGCCTGTTGCGGCGACCTACGTCGCGATCGGTGACTGTTTCTGTTTGACACTACCGGCTGCTGACATGCAAACCTTAGTCGGCCGCTCTAAACCTTTTCGAGACTTCATTAACAACCGCGTTTGGATGTTGTTGGAGCAATCACGCCAAGCCTTGCGAAATAATTTTGCGTCGAAGGCACTGCTTGAGCAATCTTTAGAAACGCGTTTGGGGGAGCTCATCCGACGCGCGCCCGTCACAAGCTTTGCGCAAACACCTCTGCGCGAGGCCCTGACGGTCATGCATACAAAGCGGGTCGGTTCAATATTGGTGGTCTCTGAGGCAGGCGCGCTGTTGGGTATTCTGACGCGTTACGACGTACTTGATCGCGTGACATTGGCGGGTATCAGTCTTGATACGCCCATCAGTCAAGTGATGACAAAGGAAGTCAAGACTCTCACCGTCGATCACACAGCAGAATCTGCCGCAGTCATGATGTCGCGTTTTGAGATTCGTCATATCCCAATTATTGATTTACGCGAGCGAGTCGTTGGTTTGATTTCAGAAAGAGATTTGTTCTCTTTACAGCGCCAGTCTCTCGGAACCATCAGCGCGTTGATTCAACAAACCGATGAGGTAGAGGGCTTAAGAGAGTGTGCCTCGAGTATTCGGAAGTTCGCGCGTAATTTGTTAGGGCAGGGGGTGAGTGCGCGGCAGTTAACATTTTTGGTGAGCCATTTAAATGATGTGTTGACCGCGCGCTTGATTACGCTGGCCGCCAAGTCTCATGGCTTAGATCTGAACGCTTTTGTTTGGATGTCGCTCGGTTCGGAAGGTCGCAGCGAGCAAACCATCGCGACAGATCAAGACAATGCGCTGATGTATCGGCAGACTGATCACCCCGATGAGAAAAAAGCTTACTTGGCCTTCGCGAGGGAAGTGAATGACGCGCTTGATATGTGCGGTTATCCGCTTTGTAAGGGCAATATCATGGCAAGCAACGCGTCCTTGTGCTTAACCGTTGATGAATGGAAGGCGCGATTCTTGCATTGGATTGAGCACGGCTACCCAGAAGATTTGCTCAAGGCTGGAATATTTTTTGACTTCCGAGGCTTGGCCGGTAATGTAGAGTTACTCAAAGGTCTGAGAGAGGACGTTAAAACGGTCGCGGCGCGTACGCCACGTTTTATTAAGTTGTTGGCCGATGCAGCGCTTCTTAATCACGTACCTCTCAACTGGCTAGGTGGTTTAGAAACAAAGAAACTAGACGGGAAGTCGGTTATTGACTTGAAGCTGCAAGGCACGGCGATTGTCGTGGAAACAGCGCGGATTTACGCCTTAGCCCTGGGCGTCGAAGAGCTCAATACACAGGATCGCTTGGCCGCGATCGGGAGAGCCTTGGGGTTGCCGCAAACAGAAACGGATACGTGGATTGCAGCGTTTCAATTTTTACAGACGCTGCGTTTAGCCATTCAAATTGATCGCGAGGCGATTGCAGGCAATCCGAATGCGCTAGATGTCGACAGCCTAAACGCGGTTGACCGCAGTATTTTGAAAGAGTCGATGGCCAGAATTCGTTCGCTCCAACAGCGGTTGGAGCTCGACTATGTTCGATAGTTTGCTACGTTCATGTCGCGCCTGGTTTGGTGGCGAGGCGGCGCGGCGCGCCTCGGTGCCTGATCGCTGGCTGATGGTGGACGTTGAAACGACAGGCCTGAATCCCGCCAAAGATCGTTTATTAGCCATTGCTGCGGTTGCCTTGAATCGAGACCCCTTGACCAACAACCTGCGCGTGGCGCTCGGCGATAGTTTTGAAGCGGTCTTGCGGCAGACCCAGCCCTCGGATAAGAGCAATATCTTGATTCATCATATTGGTGCGCAAGCGCAAACCGAGGGAGAGGCGCCCGAGGCTGCTCTTGAGCGTTTTCGTACTTGGGTGGGAACATCCCCTTTGCTTGCGTACCACGCTGCGTTCGATGCGGGGATGATTCACCGCGCGTACCGCTCTCACGATTTATCCCCTCTTAACGTCGACTGGCTGGACATCGAGCCGCTGGCTCGGCTGTTCGGAGGTAATTCGCGTGCGAAGGCGTTGGATGACTGGTTGGCACATTTCCACATTGAATGTGTAGTGCGTCATCAGGCCGCTTCCGACGCCTTTGCGACGGCAGAGCTACTACTGAGGCTGTGGCCTGCGATGAGGCAGGAGACGCAAACGTGGCGAGGGGTGACACGTTTGGCCAGAGGAGCTGCCTGGATCCCTTCTTAATAATCCTGAGTAATATAAAAAAAATAAATCCGTCTTTTGTCCTAGAGTGCTTCTTCGATATGATGCAGGGCTATTAACCTTTACGCCTGTGTTGGGCGTCCATAGAGCCCAGAGGCATATATGTTTTTCTCTCGTGCACTCCTCAAACAGAGCAACGTTCGATTAGCCTCTGTCTCGCTGGTACTGTCATTATCCATCACACCGTTTGCGACGGTGTGCGCGCAGACGACCTTTGACGTGTCCCTGTTGGCTGGGAATTGTTTGAACTGTCATGTGTCTGATGTCAAGTCGGCAACGAGCATCCCCGTGATTGCTGGTAAGCCTGAGGGCGTGTTGAAGGCGCAGCTGTTAGCTTATAAATCGGACAAGGCTCCACCTGGCACCACCATCATGAATCGTCTTGCTAAAGGCTACAGCGATGACGAAATCGCTGCGCTGGCAGCCTACTTTTCTACCCTCGATGCCAAGGGCGTCGTGTCCGCAGGAGTAAAAAAATAATGCGCGCAACACATAATATTTCGCGTCGCCGCTGGTTGCAGACGGCAGGTCAAGCGGCGTTGGCTGCGGGTTGGGCGGTCAGTGCACCGGTGTTTTCTCAACAGTCTGCCGGGCGTGTCGTCGTCGTTGGTGGGGGGTTCGGTGGTGCAACGGCGGCAAAATATATTAAGCAGCGCAATCCGTTGATTGATGTGACCTTAGTCGAGCCCGCACAGAAGTTTTATACCTGCCCCTTCACAAATCTCTATTTAGGTGGATTACGAACGTTTGATGCGCAAGGCCACGGTTTTGATGAGCTTCGTAGTCTGGGTGTCAAAGTCATTCACGACTTCGCCCAAAGCGCTGATGGGGCCGCCAAGACGATCAAACTTGCCGGCGGACAGACGCTGGCTTACGACAAATTAGTGCTATCGCCCGGCATCGACTTCCTTTGGAATAAGCTTGAGGGCTACGACGAGGCCGCATCGTTGCTAGCCCCTCACGCCTGGAAGGCTGGCGCACAAACGACATTATTGAAGAAACAGCTCGATGCAATGCCTGATGGCGGCACGTTTGTGATGGTTGCTCCTGCTAATCCGTATCGTTGCCCCCCAGGGCCGTACGAGCGGATCAGCATGGTGGCCCATTACTTCAAGACACAAAAGCCCAAATCTAAAATTCTTGTCCTCGACGCGAAAGACGCGTTCTCAAAACAGGGCTTGTTCCTCGACGGCTGGAAAAGGTTTTATGGCGACATGATTGAGTGGGTGCCGGCTGCCAAAGATGGGAATGTCATTCGTGTCGACGCAAAAAATCTGTCTGTCGAAACTGACTTCGGCAAGATTCATCAAGCGGCTGTACTGAATGTGATTCCTCCACAAAAAGCGGGCCTCATTGCAGAGCGTGCGGGGGTTGCGGATAAGAGTGGTTGGGTGCCAGTTAAGCCTGACACGTTTGAGTCCACGCAGGTGAAAGATATTTATGTTGTGGGCGACGCGACGATTGCTGCACCGATGCCCAAGTCAGGATTTTGTGCCAATGCCCAGGGTAAGGTTGCCGCTGCTGCGATTGTGCATGCGCTAGCCGGTAAGCCCGCCCCGGCTGCGTCTTGGGCAAATACCTGCTACAGCTTGATCGCACCAGACTATGGTATTTCAGTTGCTGGGGTGTACCAGGTCGCGGACGGCAAGATTGTCGAAGTGAAAGGGTCAGGCGGTGTGAGTCCGAGAGAGGCGAGCGATACGATTCGTAAGCTAGAGGCGCAACACGGCGTCGCTTGGTACAACGCGATTGCGCGTGATACGTGGGGGAGCGGTGTCTGATGTCTCCGAACGAAATACTTGTGTGGTCGGGTTTGGTCGTGGGTCTGGCGTTCGGAGTGGTGGGGCAAACAACGGGATTTTGTTTAAATCGGGCAGTGAAGGACTATGTTGAATCCCGTAATTTGCTTCGCGCGAGGTCATTTGCGTTGGCGACGCTTGTGGCAATTATTGGCACACAGCTCTTGGCATGGACGGAGTTAGTCGATTTCTCAAGGGCAATTTATCGCACGCCGAATTTTTCCTGGGTGTTATTGCCGCTAGGTGCCACCATGTTTGGCTATGGGATGATGCTTGCTAATGGCTGTGGCGCGCGCACCGTGGTGTTGTTGGCACAAGGTAATCTGCGATCTTTGGTTGTTCTGTTGTGCTTGGGGATATCTGCCTACGCGACGTTGTCTGGCATCTTGGGTCCGGCCAGAGCAATGATCGCGCAAGCGACGAGCATCCCTTTAGGCGGCTTGTATGATTTGTCCTCGCTGACGAATCGTATCGTTCTGGGTCTATTGCTCAGTGCTCTGATTTGGTTCGTTTTTTATCGCGGCATGATTCTACGCAACGCGAAAGATTTTTTCGGTGGACTCTGTGTCGGTTTACTAGTAGTTGCGGGTTGGTTTGTAACGGGTTGGCTCGCTGCGGATGAGTTTGAACCGACACCGCTGGTCTCTCTTACATTTATCGCACCTATCGGTGAGACGATTCAATACGCGATGATCGCAACCGGTATGCGATTAAGTTTTCCAGTAGCACTCATCTTTGGTGTTTTGCTGGGTTCTTTTGGCGTCGCAGCTATGCGTGGCACTTTGCGCTTGCAAGGGTTCTCCACACCGCACGAGATGAGGCGTTATGTTCTTGGTGGAGTCTTGATGGGAGTGGGTGGTGCGCTAGGCTTAGGATGTTCAATCGGACAAGGCTTAACCGGAATGTCCACCTTGGCGTTCAGTTCAATGATCGCGATCACCTGCATCTTGTTAGGCGCAGGTCTCGCGGCACGACGCAACGGATAGTTAGACCGTCGTGGACTGAGCCTTTGCCTGCGCATCCTTGTGGCGTAACCACAATAACGCTACGCCCATTAAAACGACTGGGAATAAGGAGCCAAGGTTCAGGATGTCCCAGCCCGAGGTTGTCACAAGCGCGCCAGAGCTAAACGAAGTGACGGCCATTGTCGTGAAAACAAAGAGATTGATCACACCTTGTGCGCGGTCTTTCTCTTCAGGTCGGTAGGCGGTCATCGCAAGATTGGTCGCACTGGTGAACAGGAAGTTCCAGCCGACACCCAGGATGAAAGATGCCAACATGAAGTGCATCACATCAATGCCGGCCAAGGCGATCAAAATACAGACGAAATTTAAAAATATGCCAAGCCACATGATTTTGCTTGTGCCATATTTTTTGATTAAAGAGCCGGTAAAAAATCCTGGCGCAAACATGCCAATGACATGCCACTCCAGAACAAAAGCGGCATCCGAGAAGGGCAGTCCGCAGACCTTCATTGCGAGTGGCGTTGCGGCCATGAGCAGGTTCATGACGCCGTAGCCCAAGGCGGAACTGACCGCGGCAACCAGAAAGACGGGTTGTTTGAGCAGCTCCCAGGCGGTACGACCTGTTCCCGCTGCTTTTTTTGCTTCCGCTGATTCGGTGGGGAACTGGATGAAGTGCATGACGAGTAAGCCTAGAAAGCCGGCCACCGTCAAGGTGAGGTACGCACCTAAAAATGGGGTGTCAAACGAGTCTTTTGTATAGCTGGCTAAATTGGGTCCCACCACTGCGCCAATGATTCCACCCGCCAGCACCCAGGAGATTGCTTTCTCGCGCAGACTGACGTGCGTGAGTTCGGCGGCGGCAAAGCGGTAGAGCTGTCCATTCGCGCTGTAGTAGCCGGCAACAAACGTACCAAACACTAACAGCCAGAAGTTTTTGGAATACGCAGCGTACGCGCAGATCAGCGATGAAAGGACCGCGACCAATAGACCTAGCTGAAAAGACTTTTGTCGTCCGAAGCGTCGTTGAGTGCGCGCGACTACCGAGGTCGACAGGGCTCCTCCAACGACATATCCCATGATGGGAAGCGTTGCCATCCAAGCCGCGTTACTAAGACTCAGTCCGACGAGCCCATTAATCGCAACGAAGGTGATGTTGTTGACGAGGAAGATGCCTTGACACAAAATCAACAGCACCAGATTTTTATTGAAGAGTTTAGGTGTATTTTCCATGAGCGGATTAAAGCATGGCGGCGCGCGTCAATGTTTCGGGAGCCAAATGTTGCAGTGCACGATAATTGGTCAAGAAGATTTGGCCGCTTAGATTGTTTAAAAAATGCGTTGGCGCAAGACGATCCATGACGGGGCCTTTCACCTCGGACAGATGAAGCTTGATATCTGCTTCCTTCAGGCGTTTTTCGATTGTTTCTAAGCTGTCTAGCGCACTCGCATCGATATCGTTGACCGCAGAGAACTGCAGCACAACATGTTGCAGTCCGGGACGGCCTGCGACTTCAGCGTTGAGACGATCTTCGATGTGACGTGCGTTGGCAAAATAAAGACTTTCATCGATGCGCAGACAAAGTACGGTTGGGCTAGTGATGACCTGGTGGCGTGTGACGTTTCTAAAGTGCTCTGTGCCGGGGACGAGCCCGACTTCAGCGATATGCGGCTGGCTTGTTTTATAAAGATGGAGTGCAATCGATAGCGACACGCCGACTATCAGTCCCGCTTCTACCCCAAGGTTGAGCGTTCCAAGTAGCGTGGCTGCTGCGGCATAAAAATCAGATCGCGCAAAGTGCCATGTGCGCGGAAATATCTTGAAATCCACAAGCGAGAGGACAGCGACGATGATCGTTGCCGCGAGCGTTGCATGAGGTAGATAAAAAAGAATAGGTGTCAGCAGCAAGGAGGTCAGTGCGATACCCAGTGCTGTCATCAAGCTTGCCGCGGGAGTACGCGCACCGCTATCAGCGTTGACCACTGAGCGTGCGAAGCCTCCGGTCACTGGGAAACCTCCGCTGAATGCTGCCGACATGTTGCAGGCGCCGAGTGCGATTAACTCTTGATTCGGCTCGATGCGCTGGCGCCTTCGTGCGGCAAGCGTCTGGCCCACGGAAACGGATTCAACGAAGCCCACGACACTAATGAGCAACGCCGGGACAAAGAGTGCGGTCCAGAGTTCTAGATCCCATAGCGGGGCGGTGAGAGGCGGGAGGCTTTGTGGAACAAAT
>CAIUZV010000262.1 GCA_903903735.1 uncultured beta proteobacterium
CACAAGTGCTGCTGAGGACTGGCTTGGGCTTTGCTGTACATGGTGGCGCTGAAATCATTTATGCCCTGTAGGGCTCGCTGCCAGTCTGATTTGCTGTGTTGGACACGGTATTTGGGTTTGCTGGTGCGACACAGTGTCCGCGTTGCTGCTGATGGGTCCAACGAGAGCTTTTCAGGGGTGGGTTGGGTTTTGGCTCCACATGGCCGCAATCTATCATCCACCACGCTGTCCTGCTCACTGCCAGCCTGATTGGCTGTGTGAATACATCATCCGGGCTTGCTGTTGTAACACAGTATCCCCAGACTGTGGCCCAACAAACCAGCTCGCCGCACAGCCTCTGGGATAGGAAGGTTTGGACGCGGCACCATTGGCAGGATCACATTCAATAGTTTCTTGCTGTTCATTCCATTGCCCGCCACAGAAAACTGCCTTGAGGAAAGGTCACATGGGCCAATACTAAATGGAAGTTTACACCCAAAACATGCCAATTCTGATCACAAATCAACTAAGTGGTATCATCAAGGCGCTTTGCAGCGCCTTGATGACTTTCCTATATTACAACTCTCACCAGCTAAATCGCATGCCTGCCGAACCACCGACAGCGGACACGTCGCCGAAGCTGCCGTTGAGCGACATAAATGCGGACGATGTTTCCGCGATGCCGAACGTCGCTCCGAGTGTCAATTTTGTCACAGCAGGTTCTGAACCTGCGGCAGCCAGTTCGAAACCGGAATTCTCTAGTCCAGTAAAGCTGGCACGGACCTTGTCGCTGTTTGCTGAGGACCATGAAATATCCGCATAAAGCCCCATCGCCTGGCTGACCTTCGCATCGAAGCGGGCACCGATTTCTTTGGTCTGTGTCTGAATCGTCTGTTCTGCATAGGTCAACCCATAAACGGCTTCGGCGTTCCCAGTTTCCGTGGCCGACTGGCCCACCATCGTCTGACCCATCGCATAAGCGGCATAGGGCGTAACAGTCATAGCATCCGAAACGGAAACGGCATAACCCGCCTCAAGCCGCAAAGCATTGGATGTCACCCCAAGGTCCAGCCCAAGCGTTTCAGCCGGAGCATAGGCAAACGGCCCTACCTCGGGTACGTATTGATAAGACGCCCGCGCCACGGTCATATCATGCTGACCCATCACGCCCGATGCGGTCAGGTAACCCGTCCCAAAATCGGCCTTCACAAAACCACCGACCTGAGCAGACTTCAGACTGCCTGCCCCAAGGCCACCAAGATCCCAATCCGACTGCCCAACCGACAAGCCTAGGCCCGCACTGAACCCAGTGCCTTGACCTAGGGTCAATCCGCCTGAGAAGGCAGAATTACTGTCGTCGGTCTGATTGGTTCCGTCGGTTTGGACGCCGTCCGCAGACACATTGTTGCCGGAAATGGCGCCCCATCCGCCATTTGCGCCGTGCAGCGCACGCTCGCGCAGCATTTGAAGCAAAGAGCCATCCGAATTCCAAACGCCGCTCGAAAGGCCGTAGGCATTTGCCTCGCCCGACAATTCGGTCAACGCAGTTTGCAAATCGGGATTTTCAAGTTTGTAAATCGCGACGAATTCTTCGCTAAAACGCTGCCCGCCGTTGAACGAAGTGTTCAAACCTTCGGCTACGTTGCGTTGGTTACCACCCAATTCATCCTCGCGCCCAAGCTTTGCCTCGATGCCAAGGTAGACCGTTTGGATGGAATTAGGGTCTTGCTGGGTGATCGGCAGACCGTAATAGATCGCTGCATCAAAGCCCCGTGCAAGGTCGCTTGTATCAACAGTGTCAAATGTCGTGCCGCTTAGGCCGGCCCCTGCTGTCAAGATGTCGATGCGCTTTTCCAGTGATCCTGAAAAGGTCGCCTCAAACTCACCGCCCAAGACGGCCCCGTCGGTCACATTCAAAGTTGCAAGGTTGGCAGCATCGACGTCAAAGGACAGCAACGACCCTTTCGCCGGATCGTTTGCAGCCGTCAGGAAAAGGTTGCCTGCGGTCACGGCGGCTCCACTGGCAAGGCTGAGCGTGTTCGCGTTGCCGACATACAACTGGCCCGTCACATCAAGGCTGGCAGTCTCTTCCACTGTAACGATGTTTCCCGTCGAAGCACCGTTCGATCCAATTTTGACATCGCCCGCAGTGGTGACATTCGATCCTTCGCCCGTGATGGTCAGCTCGTTGTCAGACGACAGTGCACCGTACCCGAGGTGAATGGTCTTTCCGGTCGCAAGCGCCCCGCCATTTTGTACCGTCACCAAGTTGCCGGTCGTGGCCGCCGTGCTACTCGAGCCGATGTGTAACGTGCCCGACATCTGCCATTTCGATCCTTCGCCGTCGATCGTGACGGTATTGTCCGATGCGGCCGAAATCGACCCCGAGCCGCCGCCGATGCGGCCCTGTAAACTCGTCACAACCGCGCCGTCTTGAACGTTCATCGCGTTATCGTCACCATTGCGGCCGACATAGATCGTCCCGTCGGTCGTCAGCCGTGTGGCGCCACCTGTCACTGTCAGGGTGTTGTCGTCACCGCCATCATCATACCCGACGATCACGTCGACAGCTTGCGGCGCCGGAAGCGGGGGTTTGTTAACGGGCCGAGCAAAGCTCAAGCTTGCCCCATTGCTGACTGTTAGGGTGTTGCCGCCTGTTTCCACGCCGATATAGACGTGCATTTCACTTTGCCAGTTCGATCCGTTGCCCGTGAATGTTGCACTGTTGCCACCGACGTCTACGCCGATTTGCGTAAGGCCAGTTGTCGCAAACAACTTGCCAGACTGGGATGTAAAGCTCAGCCCTCCCGTGGCATTACCAAAAAAAGCTGCCTCAAAGGGCGATGGCGAGCCCGGGTTATAGTCGTAAGCATTTGCAATGGCTTCGTTGCCAAGATCAAAATCGGCAGCTATGGCCCCAGTCGCTAACAATGGTCCGGTAACTCCGACCAAAAGCGCCCCCATGATTTTCCGCATTTGAGTTCCCTTTTTGTGCCCCGAATACAAACGGAAGCAAATTGAATAAGCACGGCCTTTCGGCACAACTTCGCGCGATGAAACGTTTCATGGGCCGTAATTGGAGTGCCCCACAGTGCCGTACAGTTTAGAAACTAGCGCATCGCGGGTCTTTGGTCTATCGTCATTGAGCTTTTAGGCGCAGTTGGCGGTAGCAAAGTGTTTTCAGCGTTCCATGCCGTTCGATTCCAATTGCCATGCTTACCCATCATAACCGACCGTCTCACCCTGCCCCGGCCTGGCCCTGATGAGTTTGTTTGCTTCGCCTTTGACACGATCCCGTTGAACCCTAGCAGTTTCAACTGACGGTCATGACAAGGATTTGGTGCGACATTCGCAACCTCTTGTAATCCCAACATTCCTCCGTACCCGACTACTTGCCGGTGGCTTTGCCACTCAGTTTTTGTTCGCGGAGTGCAAGGCGTAGCAAACTACCCGCCCTGTGCTGTTTGAGGGCATTATTTGCAGCCTGCCTCTCGTTAGCTGAGACGGCGCGGCTGATGCGCTCTTCCTGCGCCACCAGCCGTTCCGGTGTGCTTTGGTATGTTACACCAGTATCAGCGCTGATCTGGGTGTCGAAGCTAGCTGGGCCAAGTTTCCAGACTTCGCGTGTCACGTAGCCTGCAACTCGATCAGGATACAAAACTGGGGTGATCCAGTTCTGGTCTATGCCAGCAGTTGCTGGGCTGGTCTTTGTCCACAGCGTGTTGGCAAGTGCACAAAACTCGCTCGGTTCGATTGGTGCCAGTGCAACAAAATGCACGTGATAGTTGTCGCTGTGACTGCCAGCATGGGCAAAACACCAACGGTTTACCCGGCAACCACGTTCAGTTGCAGTGCCATAGATCACGCGGTCCAGTTTGTTCCAGAAGTTGCGCAACTGCATGTGGGCGCGATTGAAAGAAATCCGGCTGCCTGAATGAAACTTCAGGGTGCCAAACACATCCCAGTGTCTGTCCAGCAGGTATCTGTAAAGCTCGCGTTGATAGATGAAATTCGGGGTCAATGAGCTACTCCCCGATCTTTGGACAGATTTCCGGCTTGTTTAAGCTACTGCCTGCACCTGCTGATCGGTTTCAATGCTGTTGAAGTAAACCACGGCGGGCGGTTGACCGCCATGGGCAGTGTGTGGGCGTTGGTGGTTGTA
>CAIUZV010000263.1 GCA_903903735.1 uncultured beta proteobacterium
TCACCTTTAGATGTACGAGTTCATTATCGCGGTGCAATCAAATACCATGATGCCGAAGATAAATCAGATTTTTCGGTAAGTAAATATGAGGGTGACAGTGCCACCACGAACGCACAGTTATGTGACTTGTATCGAGAAGCTTTTAAACGACGAGCAGGAATCCCTCGTCTCACGCCCGAGAGTATCGCCCAGCAATTGTCTATTCCTGGTTGTTCGTATTTGATTATGCACCACGGCGACGAGTTGATAGGTCAGGTCACTTTATTCATATCTCAAAGTGAATGCCTTGTGGACAGCATCTTCGTCAAACGATCCTACTGGGGGACGGGTGCAGCGGATAAATTGACACAGTCATTATTTAACTACGCCAAAAACAATGAGTGCCAAACTGTGTCGGGTACGGCTGTGTCCAATAATCGAGCAAGCCGCTCTTTAATGGAGCGCTTTGGAGGAGCCGCTCAGCATCAAGTTAAACGGATGGTGTTTAACCTCTGAACGAATCGGAAAACCAACGTACATCGGTAACGTTCTTAGGTACTAGCCACCTTCGGGTGGCTTTTTAACGCCCGAGCAGCATCGCTAGATTTTTACGCGACGCTGAAGCCTGCTTGAGATCCTTTACTGCAGCGTCATTTTTTGATTTAGCCGCTCTTCCATAATGTCCAAGCGCTCATTCGTACGTTGGATGCGTTCCGCGGCTTGCGCAAACACGGTCGCCATCGCTTTGCCTGAATCGTAGGCCGATAGCAGTGCCTGCATCGTAGCAACATTGGCCGCATAGAGACCAATCACCGAGGCGATGCCTGTGGTGACCACGATGTACTTTAAGTTGGTGATCTGCTTGCGGGTTTCAATGAAGTTGAGCCTAATGCCTTCAAAGGTCGCTTCGTTACGCGAATCTCGCTCGTCCATCCGAACTAACAACGCCCGAACTTCGCCTTTGATGTCCGACACACGCGCATCCATCCTCGCTTCGATCGCCTCACACCGGGCGCTCAGTACACCATCCACCGAACGTCTCATTTTCTCTCCAACTTGTTGCAGCAGCTTGAGCCATCACTCTATTGCGAAGAATAGGGATTCGCAATGAGAAATTGGTTAGAAATGTAACAAGCGGATGAAGCGCAGCGCTAAATAACCTTCGAATAGCGGGCGTGGGTTTTTGCTTCACGCAAATACCGATCAAACGGCATCGCGATGATGCGCGCCAGAAAACGTCCACGGGGCGTAATGGTTATCTCGGATTCGTTTAAGGACACAAGTCCATCGATCGCCAAGGATTGCAGCTGCGCGACCTCTTTATCAAAGTATTGGGCAAACTCGATATCCCAGCTTTTTTCAAATGCAGGTATGTCAATCTCGGACTGGCACAACAAGTCGTGAATCGCTGCCCGCCTAATCTCATCATCATTCGTCATCGTAAGCCCTTTACTCAAGGGTAATTCGCTTCGCTCTAAAGCCTCGTAGTAGTCTTGTAGCACTCGGTGATTTTGCGCATACGTCTTACCAATTCGGCTGATTGCTGAAACACCTAAAGCAATCAAGTCGCAGTCCGCCTGCGTGGCATAACCTTGGAAATTACGCTGCAATGTCCCGCGCGCTAAGGCTTGAGCGAGCTCATCTTCCGGTAACGCAAAGTGATCCATCCCGATGTAGACATAGCCAGCAGCCAAGAGTGTTTCAACGGCCTGCTTAAGCATCGCGAGTTTGGTTGCCCCGCTAGGCAAATCTGCTGTCTCTATGCGCCGCTGGGGCATAAAGCGTTCGGGCAAATGCGCATAGCTATACAAGGCAATACGATCCGGACGCCATTGCAAAACCGTTTCTAGCGTTGCGCGCATCGTATCGGTCGATTGCAACGGTAGGCCGTAAATCAAATCAATATTGATCGACCTAAAACCCAGCAATCTCGCTTCATCTATAACCGTTTCCGTCAGCGCAGCTGGCTGCACACGATTGACGGCCTTCTGCACTGCCGGGTCCAAGTCTTGAACACCTAGACTCATGCGATTGAAACCATGTTTGAACAGTAAAGCGAGCGTCCCAGCATTCAAGCGTCGAGGATCGATTTCAATGGAGCACTCCGCCTGGGGCAACAGCGTAAACGACGCATGCAGCATCTGGAGCAGTCTGTCGAGCTGAAGATTTGTCAGAAAAGTGGGAGTGCCACCCCCCAGATGCAACTGACTGACTGAGGGCGCCCTCGCAAAACGACCCCGAATCAGGTTAATTTCCTTCTGCAAGTAATCTAAATACTGATCAGCACGTAAACGGTCTTTTGTCGCGATTTTGTTACACGCACAGTAGTAGCAAACGGTATCGCAAAAAGGTATGTGCACGTATAACGAAAGTGGTGCGTCGGGACTGGCCTCTTGTCTCAGGCGAAGTGCCTGGTCATATTGCTCGGCAACAGACCCTTCGGCAAAGCGATCTGCGGTGGGATAAGAGGTGTAGCGGGGACCACTGCCCTCATAACGGGCGATCAGACCCGCATCAAATACGACCTGACTTAGGCTGGCTGCGTGCATAACTGACCATGTAACAAATAATCAATAAGATCTTTCACCGAACGTATTGCCTGCCCAAACGGTAAGTTACCCGCGCCACGAAAGAACAAGCCTTTTTGCACATCACCCTTGAGCGCAGCGACTAGCTTCAGATCAATACAAAACTGACCCGCGCGTGGGTTGCCGTCGCGCAACCCGCACTGCGTCAAGCAATCCATGCGCTGGGAGCACCGACGCGGATCGGCTTTCGCACACGCCTGCATACGGAACTCGTGTCGCTGGTACTGTTTCAACCAATGCGTCGACACCGCTCGCGCAGGCAATCCCGCCACGCTCATGAACTCGATCATCTTTGAGGGCACTGCCTCCATCAACACACGCTTGAAGTCAATATGGGCATCGCCTTCTTTGGTGACTGCGAATGCTGTGCCTAGTTGTACGGCACTTGCGCCAGCGCCTAGCCAGTGACGTACTTTTTCATGCGAATCAATTCCCCCAGCCAAAATCAAGGGCGGTGCGTCTGCACCCAACCCAAGTTCTTTAAACAAGGCCTGACATTGCTCGATCACCAACGCAAATTCAAAATGCTCAGCGTGCAAGTCTTCAATCCGTGCAGCCCCCAAATGGCCGCCCGCATGACCCGGATGCTCAATCACGATTGCATCAGGGCAACGCCCCTTCTTTAACCATTTCTTCATCACAATCGCGACACCGCGAGACTCAGAAAGAATTGGGATGAGTCCCACTTTTGGAAAATCTGCGGTCATATCGGGGAGGTCCAAGGGCAAGCCCGCCCCCATCACAATGGCTTGCGCACCACTCTCGCAAGCCTGTCTGACCAGCCCTGGGTAGGCGCGCACCGCTTTCATCACATTCACCGCAACTACGCCATTGCCTTGCGCGATCTTAAGTGCGGCCTTGATCTCACGGTCTAACGCGACCTCATTCACCTTATCGATGACGTCGCGATCGCGACATCGCTCCGTCTGCTCGATCAAATCGGGGTGATGGTGGCGCAAATCAATGCTAGCAATGGTTCCCATCGCATTTTCACGCGCGACTGCACCCGCTAATCGGTGGGCTGAAACACCCACACCCATTCCGCCCTGCACGATTGGGGATATTTGCTTACCAACAATGGAGAGCGGGGCAAACCAAGCGTCTGTATGTGTCGTCATGCAAGCACATTAACGTAGCCCTGCGCTGAGGGCACATCACGACACGCTGTTTGTTTGATTCAAAACAAACTTTGGCTATTTTCTTCAATGCCAAATAGATTCATCAGACGACTCAGCCAAACCAGAGAAGGCGGCCACTGGCACTGGTTTAAGGGGAGCACGAATGCGGTAAGCACCGATCTCATCGGGTGTCTTGCCTAATTCTGTCGCCAGAATCTGCGTCACGACACCGCTACAAACTCGACCTTGGCAAGGCCCCATGCCGCATCGACTAAAAAATTTAGTCTGATTCGGACCTTGGCATCCCAGGCTCGCCATTTCCCGAATTCGCCCGGCCGTCACCTCCTCACAACGGCAAACAATCGCCTCATCAACAGGCTCGGTAATTGCAGCAGGTGGACAGTACAGTGCATCCAAAAATGGACGCACTTTTAGATCGCGGTCACGTGCTCGTTGGTAAGGTATCGCGAAGCGATCAAAGTCACTACGTGATAGTTTGCCAAGCTCCAGTGCCGCACCAAGAGCGGCCAAGGCGCCAGAGTTTTGCGCGGAGAGCGCACCGCCGATCGCGGCCCCGTCACCAGCGATTCGAAAGCCTGGCAAAGATGTTTGGCCATAGTCGTCGCATACGACATGAAAGGCACGTTGCGCATCGCTCCAGGCGTGATCAACGCGCATCAACCGGGAAATCTGCGTGTTGGGGATGACGCCATGATGCAACAAAACGAGATCTGCGGCGATGGTGTGACGAACACCGTCCACTTCGAACAATAGGCCTTCAGCCTGAGTCTCTCCAACGACCGACAGCGCACTGACATTTCGGAACCAGGGTACGCCCGCACGACGCAAGCGCGCCATCATTTTGAGACCCTTGAACAAATACTCAGAAGCACCTAATGCTTTAGGTAAGTGCTTCAGCGCGGCGAAACGGTTTGCACTGGGGCTTGTTTCTACAATGCCAGCAATGTCGGCTCCAGCGTCTAAGAGTTGACAGGCCACGAGATACAGCAACGGCCCGCCTCCAGCCAACACGGTGCGTCCAGTCGGCACACTTCCCGAGGCTTTCAGCGCGATCTGCGCTGCGCCAACATTCATCACGCCAGGCAAGGTCCAGCCTGGGATCGGGGAGGCACGTTCGAGTGCACCAGACGCCGCA
>CAIUZV010000264.1 GCA_903903735.1 uncultured beta proteobacterium
AGTCTCTAGGAAGCCCGAGGTGCTATCCGGGGCAAGCGTGTCGTCAAAATCGAAAATTAGCGCAATGACGTCAGACATCGTCTCTACCGCTTTATTCAGAATACATACATTGTACCGAGCATTTGCACGACTCAGACTCCTCAAAAACGCACCTTAAGCTGCCGCGGGATTGAGTTAAGCTTCAGTTACCCCCTTGATCAATGCCTGCGTCACGATGACTGAACCCGACATCCGTCCTGAACAATCCCCCGAGCTGCTTAAAGCACTGCATATCCTGACGCGCGACGGCAAGCTCAATCAGGATAGCCGACGCAAGCTTAAACAGGTCTACCACTTGCATCAGTTTATTGAGCCGCTTCTCAAGGAGCTGTCGCTTGACCGCCCGGATTTCAGCGTGGTTGATCACGGTGCCGGCAAGTCCTATTTGGGATTTATTCTGGTGGACTTGTATTTGCGCCATCACGCTGTCCAAGCAAGCATGCTGAGCATTGAAAGTCGGCCTGAACTTGTCACCCACGCCAGAGAACTTGCCAATAAGCTTGGGTTCACCCAGATGCGATTCCTGAATCAGACGGTGGCACAAGCGATTGCCTCTGACGAGATTAGTGAGCGTATCGATATGGTCACGGCCTTGCATGCGTGCAATACCGCAACCGATGACGCCATCCGCTTTGGTCTAGCTAAACAAGCGCGCTATATGGTGCTTGTACCCTGCTGCCAAGCCGAGGTGGCCAGCGTCTTGCGCAAAAACAAGTCCACACAGTTGAAAGACCCTTTAACCGAAATTTGGCGTCATCCGCTGCACACACGAGAATTCGGCAGTCAAGTGACCAATTCATTGCGCTGCCTACAACTAGAGGCGCATGGCTATCAAGTCACGGTGACCGAGCTCGTGGGCTGGGAGCACTCCATGAAGAACGAGCTCATCATCGCCGAGCGCAAAGGCCCCGTAAAGCCCGTTGCCGCCGCGCGCCTGAGAGCCGTACTGGAGCGAATCGGACTCGAAGAGCTGCAAGAGCGTTTCTTTGTACCAACGTCCGAGGGGCAATCCGCATGAGCGTCGCAAACGAGGCACCGCTCGCCCAGGCAAAGATACTCATCGCCGGTTGTGGCGATCTTGGCCTTCGGCTTGCGCATCGCTTGGGAGCCGTCTCGACAGCAAACATCTTCGGTCTGCGTCGCACCCCTGATGCAACGCTCGCCATGCCAGCAAACTTTCAGTGGGTGACCGGCGATCTGACCCAAGCGAGCACGCTGACCGAATTACCGCGCGATCTCACGCATATTGTGTTCGCGGCGGCACCAAACGCACGCACGCCTGCCGATTACGAGGCAGTCTACCTGTTTGGGTTACAGCACGTCATCCGGGCCTGCACCTCGCCTTCGCTCAAGCGGATTGTGTTTATCTCCTCCACGGCCGTGTACAGTGACCACGGCAATCAATGGGTCGACGAAACCACGCCCACCGCACCGACACACTTCAATGGCAAAACGCTCTGTGCAGCCGAGCAATGGTTGCAAGCGTTTGGTGTGGACCACCACGTTGAAACGCTCAGTTTGCGTTTATCCGGGATCTACGGACCGGGGCGTAATTTCTTGCTCGATCGTCTGCGTCTGGGGCAAGCCTCAGCGCCTCTGGGAGAGGCGCATTGGGCTAACCGCATTCATGTCGACGACGCGGCGGCCGCGATCGTTCATCTTTTGACGCTCGATCAACCTGACTCAACCTACCTTGTCACGGACAGCACACCTCTGCCGATGCGCACGCTTTATGAAGCGTTGGCAAAACTTGTAGGAGGCCCTTGCCCAACTGTGGGGCCGGCACCTGCGATGGTCGGCAGCAAGCGGCTCAGCAACAAGCGTCTACTTGCAACGGGGTTTGAACTGCGGTGGCCGGACAGTCGCAAGGGCTATGCTGCCTCACTCACTGAGCAGGATAGTTGATCTCTAGAATGTCGAGTTCTTCGATACCACCTGGTGTGCGCAAGGTCACCACATCACCGACTCGACTTTTTGTCAGCGCGCGCGCCACCGGAGACACCCAGCTGATTTTTCCCTGCAAGGGCTCCGCTTCATCGACACCGACGATCGTGACATGGTATTGCTCACCATCCTGATTCACGTAGTGCACCGTCGCACCAAAAAACACCTGATCACGATTGGTCTGTGCAGCAGGGTCGACGACCTCTGCGAGTTCCAGACGCTTGGTTAAAAATCGCATACGACGATCGATTTCGCGCAAGCGCTTTTTACCGTAGAGGTAATCACCGTTTTCAGACCGATCACCATTAGAGGCGGCCCAAGAAACGACTTGTACCATCGCAGGACGCTCGTCGTTCATGAGATGCGCCAACTCCTCACGCAGCGCCGCGTAGCCCTGAGGCGTCAGATAGTTCTTTGTGCCTTTCGGCAGAGCGAGTGCCTCAGGAAGATCCTCATCTTGATCTCCCTCTTGTTCTTTTACAAATGCTTTATTCATAGGGTCTTAAACCAAGGCATCCCACACGGGCTTCAAGTCGCTCGGCAAGGGTGGAAGACTACCCAAATCGTAGCGTCCCTCGCCGGGGCCGTGAAAATCAGAGCCGCACGAGGCTAGGAAACCATACTGCCTCGCGACGCCTGCATAGGTTTGATATTGCCCAGGGTGATGACTGCCCGTGATGACCTCAATACCTTTTCCACCCAACTCTTTAAACGCAGCAAAGAACGCATCAAATTGTGTATCTGTAAATTCATAACGACCCGGATGTGCAATCACTGCCGCACCGCCCGCATGGTTAATCCAAGAGATCGCTTGATCCAAGGCTGCCCACCGCATCGGCTCATGTGCAGGACCGCCATCATGCAAGTAACGATCAAAGGCTGTCTGTACATCGGGACAAAATTTAGCCTGATGCAAATAGCGTCCGAAGTGGGTACGACTGATCAGTTCAGGATTGCCCGCTAACTTTGATGCCCCATCGAAGGCACCTGGCATCCCCAACTCCGCCAACCGCTCTCCGATACGACGGGCGCGATCCGAGCGTCCGCTGCGCGTGATGCGCAGACCCTCTGTCAGCGAGGCATTTTCTGGGTCAACACCCAAGCCAACGATGTGGACGGTCTTGCCTGCCCACGTTACCGAGATCTCAACACCACTGAGGTAATCTAGTCCGATTTCCTGCGCAGTTTGCCTAGCAAGCACTTGACCGGCAAGCTCGTCATGGTCTGTCAAGGACCATAAGGTCACTCCGCGCTCCTTGGCGCGACGCGCAACAACATCGGGCGCAAGCAAGCCATCCGACACGGTCGAATGACAATGCAAATCCGCACAAAAGGGCGTCGTGTATTTAGACATACAACCTAGACATCCAAAACTAAGGAGAGTTCAAAAAATCTTCGACGCAACGAACTTGATCAGTCGCCATCAGCGTGGGCGCGTGACCCACTCCAAGCATCCGAACAGCCTGAGCATTTTTATTACGGCTCAGCATGTGCGACAGCGTCTGCTCAGACAACAAGTCCGAATCATTACCACGCATGATCAGCGTCGGGCAACCTAGTGAATCGAAAGCCGACCACAAGTAGGCCTCTCCTTGCGCTGCAGCTTCAGGCGTCATGGCCTTGAAGGGCTCAGAAAGTGCCAGGTCGTAATGCTTGATCCATTTACCGCCTTGTTCAATATAGGTGTAGCGCGTAAGCGCCGCCCACTGCTCTGGAGAGTGCGGCCCAAACGAAGCCGCCGTCTGCTGAACATATTGAACCGCCTGTTCGAACGAAGAAAAACTAACCGCTTCGCCCACATACTGCCCAATGCGAGCAAGAGACGCGGGCTCGATATGCGGGCCGACATCATTCAACACGAGACGATCTAAACGCATACCCGTTGGCGGCAAAGTTGCCGTCGTGCGCGCAGGTAAAGGCTTTGGCGCCTGACTGGCCGCTGCAGCGATCAAACCCGCATAGGCTAAGCCAATTAAGCCGCCCATCGAGGTACCAATCCAAGAAAGTCGCTCGGGCTGAAGTCTGGCAACCAAGGTCACCATGTCGCTGGTGTATTGCGGCACGGCATAAAACAAGGGCTGGTTGAGTCGATCAGACAACCCCCTGCCCACGACATCCGGACACACCACGCGATAGCGCTGCGATAACGCTTGGGCAAGCACATCAAAGTCACGTCCCGTGCGCGTCAATCCGTGCACGCATAACACCACATCATCGTTATGCGGATCACCCCATTCCCAATACGCCATCCTGTGCGTGCCCGCCGGGCTCACACAAGAGATCGCTTCAAGACGAGGTGAGTGATCCGCCATGTACTACTTCAACATGCCGGCGTTACGCGCATCTTCCATGACAAGAGGCTCTTTCTCTTTCATGAAAGCAGGGATTTTTTCAAGCGGAATATCCACGAGCACAAAGCCACCCTCTTCCAGACGCTTCTTGGTAGCAGCATCCGCGTTCAGTTGCGCCATGTAGTCAGACATTTTTTTTTGGATATCGATCGGCGTGCTCTTAGGCATCCCAATACCACGGTAAGCACCGTCAACCCAGTTCAGACCCAACTCTTTGAAGGTAGGAACGTCTGGCAGAGCCGGATGACGCGTCTCGGTTGCGACTGCCAACGTGCGCACACGCGCTTTTTGCTGGATAGCCAAGGGCAGATAACCCATTGCGCCATCAACGTGCATACCGATCAGCGACGAAATCAAGTCGCCTGTTCCCTTAAACGGAACATACTCAACCTTGACTCCGGCCAGCTTATTTAAGCGCTCGGTCGCCATATGGTTGGCCGAATATTGTGCGGAACCCGCGAGCGTCATCTTGCCTGGATTCTTCTTGGCAGCCGCGATGAACTCTTGATACGTCTTGTATGGACTATCCGACGACACCATCAACGCGTCAGGCGTGAAATGGTAGTAGTACACCGCATTAATATCTTGCGTTTTGTACTGCGTACCATCCTGCAAAGGCTGCAACATGATGTGCGGAATATTGACGCCCACGATGTTCGAGCCATCAGCGGGATAGGTGTTCATTTGACTCCACACCAAGGCGCCACCGGCACCAGCTCGGTTAATGACCACCATGGGTTGTTTAAAGTTCTTGGCCGAAATATCCGACTGAAGACGTGCGACCACATCAGACTCTCCACCAGGAGGAAAGGGAATGATGTATTGAATAGGCTTGTCAGAAAACACCTGCGCTTGTCCCAGGCCAATCATCGACATACTGATCAAGCTTGCCGCACCGAGCAGTTTTACTAAACGCATGAGATATCTCCGTTATTGGATATTGCTTCTTATGGATAGCTTGAGTTTAGCTGAGTCCAACCGCTAGGTGTCGTACAAATCGTGACAGAAACTGTGATTTCCTGGGTCACTTCTTAGTGCTTAGGATGCCAGTAGCGACGCTGCGCATCACGCTGGGCCCTGACGATCAATTTTGCTTGCTGCGAATAGACGGTAATCGCTCCATGGTGATCGGAACGCCAAAAGATCGCTCCGGCTTGCCGCCACCGCCTCTGGATCGTCGCGTCAGGGTGCTGAAACCGGTTGCGATGTCCCACTAACGCAAGGACATGTCGGGCGCGCGTCGCCTGCACAAACTCAGCGCTCGACGAAGTCGCCGAGCCGTGGTGGGGTGCGACCACAACCTCTGCGCTGAGCGCATCACCATAGGTCTTGACGACTGCACGCTCTTGTTGTGCGGGTAAGTCTCCGGGAAGCAAAGCTGCATGATGCTTCCCGACAATTTTTAACACGCAGCTCTGGGCATTCGTACTTAATTTCAACTTGCGTGTCTTTTGTTTGGGACTCTCCAAAAGAGTCAGACTACTTTCTTGTGGATGCAAGAAGGTAAAGGTCAGCCCATCCCACTGCCACGCATTCCCGGCAGTACAACGACGCCCTGCCTGCTGCAGACGAGTTGATAAATCGAACGAGGCATATAGCTGCGGAACCGCGAAATATGCCATCACAGAGCGCAGTCCGCCGGTGTGGTCGGAGTCCGCATGCGACAACACTAGAGCATCCAGTTTGCGTACACCAAGCGCGCGCAGTGTCGGGATCACGACGCGCTGTCCTGCATCGGTTTGTCCCATCGGCGGACCTGTATCAAACAGCAGGTCACGCGTAGCAGTCCGCACCAAGATTGCCGCGCCCTGCCCGACATCCAGCGCAGTAATAGTCCAGTCCCCTGGAGCCGGTCGCGGGGGTTGCCACGCTAGTGCAGGCAACATCAAACACCAACCGGTCCAGCGGACCGGCACACCA
>CAIUZV010000265.1 GCA_903903735.1 uncultured beta proteobacterium
AGCAGAAGAAAATAATAGCGGTTGCGTACAGCGTGATGTAGAGGGGTTGGCGTGGCGCAAGTGCTGCCGCCAAATCGCCTAACCAACGCATCCCTTCGGTATTCGAGAACCAGCTGGTAATCGTTGCTGGGAACAAAATGATCGAAGACGCAAAAATTGGAGGAATCACGCCAGCCATATTCAGCTTCAGCGGCAAGTGCGACGTTTGTCCGCCGTATACCTTGTTACCAACCTGACGCTTGGCGTAGTTAACCGTGATCTTGCGCTGACCGCGCTCGACCAACACCACGAAGGCGGTCACGAGCACAGAGAGGGCCACGATAAAGAGCGCGGAGAATCCCGACATCGCATTCGTACGAACCAAGTCCAACAGTCCTGCCAGCGCGCTCGGCAAGCCAGCAACAATTCCCGCAAAAATCAGGATAGAGATACCGTTGCCTATGCCGCGCTCCGTGATCTGTTCACCAAGCCACATCACAAACATCGTACCGGTGACTAAGGTCACAACCGTCGTAAGCCGGAACATGACGCCGGCATCAATCACCAAACCGGGTTGGGACTCAAGTGCAACCGAAATACCAATCGCCTGAACTAACGCCAAGGCAACTGTACCGTAGCGGGTGTACTGCGTAATCTTACGACGGCCAGCTTCGCCGTCCTTCTTGATGGCTTCAAGCGTCGGCACAACGACCGACATCAGCTGCATGATGATCGACGCAGAAATGTAAGGCATGATGCCCAACGCGAAGATCGAGAAGCGCGCCAAGGCACCGCCCGAGAACATGTTGAACAAACCGAGGATTCCACCCTGATTTTCGCGGAACAAATCTGCGAGCGCATCTGGGTTAATGCCCGGAACAGGAATGTGCGTGCCCAGGCGGTAAACCACCAAAGCGAGCACCAGGAACACGAGACGGCGCTTTAAGTCGCCGTAACGTGGGCCTGTTTTTCCTGCGGGTTGTGCTGTTGCCATTCTTTAATCCGTCTTAAGCAATCGTGCCGCCAGCGGCTTCAATCGAAGCGCGCGCGCCAGCTGTTGCGCCGATACCCTTGAGGGTAACTTTGCGTGACAGCTCGCCAGACTTAAACACTTTGACATAGCGCACTTGCGTACCCACTACGCCAGCCTGTTTCAGCACTTGCACGTCGATTTCGTCGACCGGCAACGCCTGGAGGTCAGACAAACGCACTTGAGCGTAAAGGTGGTCATCCAAAATAGAGAAGCCGCGCTTAGGCAAACGACGCTGCAAAGGCATCTGACCGCCCTCAAAGCCCACTTTGTGAAAGCCGCCAGCGCGCGAGCTCTGACCTTTGTGACCGCGACCAGCGGTTTTACCTAAACCCGAGCCAATACCACGACCAACACGACGCTTTGCGTGTGTCGAGCCAACGGCAGGCTTGAGCGTATTTAGTTGAGTAATCGACATCGTGATTCCTTTCAGACTTCCGAGACGGTCACGAGATAATCAACTTTGTTGATCATTCCGCGAACTTCTGGAGTGTCTTTGAGCACTTTGCTGCTGTTGAGACGACGCAAACCCAAGCCACGAACGGTGTCGCGGTGGTCTTGCTTTGTACCGATGGTCGAACGGACCAAGGTGACTTTGACTTGTTTATCAGCCATGACTTACCCCAGTATCTCTTCGACGGTTTTGCCGCGTTTTGCAGCAACTTCCGACGGGGTGAGGGAAGCGCGCAAGCCGTTAAGCGTTGCACGAACCATGTTGTAAGGGTTGCTCGAGCCGAGGCTTTTCGCCACGACGTTGCGCACGCCCATCACATCAAAAATTGCGCGCATTGGGCCGCCGGCGATCACGCCTGTACCTTCTGCCGCAGGCGAAATCAGCACTGTCGAGGCGCCATGCTTACCGACCACGGTGTGGTGGAGCGTGCCGTTCTTCAATGAAACTTTGAACATCTCGCGACGCGCCTGTTCCATTGCTTTCTGCACCGACACTGGCACTTCACGTGCTTTGCCTTTGCCCATACCGACACGGCCATCGCCGTCGCCAACTACGGTCAGCGCAGCAAAGCTCATTGTGCGACCACCCTTGACGACTTTGCTGACGCGGTTAACCGCGATCATTTTTTCGCGAAGACCATCATCACGCTCTTCAGGAGCGTTCTTGCGTTGTTCTTTAGCCATTTGACTGTTCCTCGCTTAAAACTTCAGACCGGCTTCACGCGCGGCATCGGCCAGGGCTTTTACACGGCCGTGGTAACGGAAACCCGAACGATCAAAAGCGACAAGCTCAATACCAGCAGCCTTTGCTTTCTCTGCTACGCGCTTGCCAACCAGTGATGCAGCGGCAGTATTGCCGCCACCACCCGTTTGACCCGCGAGTTGCTGACGCACTTCTGCTTCGACCGTTGAGGCTGAAACAAGGATGCGATCGCCTTCAGGCGAAATGATGTTTGCGTAGATGTGCAGATTCGAGCGGAAAATCTGGAGGCGATTAACTCGCAACTCGGCGATTTTCTTACGCGTCGGTACGGCACGACGCAAACGGGAAATTTTTTTGTCCATGATGTTTCCTTGTTTGCGCGATTATTTCTTCTTGGTTTCTTTAATGATGACGTGCTCGTCAACATAACGAACGCCCTTACCTTTGTAAGGCTCTGGCGGACGATATGCGCGAAGCTCTGCAGCCACCTGACCAACAACTTGCTTGTTGGAACCCTTCAGGACGATTTCCGTCTGTGTCGGGCATTCGGCTTTTACGCCTTCAGGCATTGGATGCACGACATCGTGCGAAAAACCAAGTTGCAATTTGATCGCGTTGCCTTGCACGGCGGCGCGGTAACCCACACCAACAAGCGTCAACTTACGCTCAAAGCCTTTGCTCACACCGGTGACCATGTTGGCTACCAGTGCACGCAAGGTGCCTGACATTGCCTTAGCCTGGCGAGAATCATTTGCAACGATGAACGACAGCTTACCTGCGTCTTCGTTGACGATGACATCGCCATTCAGTGTCTGCGTCAGGGTGCCCAATGGGCCTTTGACGGTAATCAGATCGGACTTGATCGAAGCTTCAACGCCCTTAGGCAGCTCGACTGGATATTTTGCGATACGTGACATTAGGTTCTCTCCTTAAGCCACGTAGCAGAGCACTTCGCCGCCCACGCCATTGGCGCGTGCTTTGCGATCGGTCATCACGCCACGCGAGGTGGAAACGATGGCGACACCCAGGCCGTTCATAACCTGAGGAATGTTGCTGTGACCTTTGTAGATACGCAGGCCAGGGCGCGAGACGCGTTCGATGCGCTCGATCACTGGACGGCCAGCATAGTACTTAAGGGTGATTTCGAGTTCAGGCTTTTGGGCCGTACCCTTGATCTGGAAACCGTCGACATAACCTTCGTCCTGAAGCACGGCAGCAATAGCTGCCTTGAGCTTGGAGGAGGGCATGGTCACCGATGTTTTATCTACCTGCTGCGCATTACGAATGCGAGTCAGCATATCGGCGATTGGGTCGCTCATGCTCATGTTTTATTCTCCTACCAGCTAGCTTTGGTCATGCCGGGGATTTCACCCTTCATGGCCAATTCGCGCAGTTTCATGCGGCCAAGTCCGAACTTGCGGAAAACTCCGCGAGCGCGGCCCGTAATCACGCAGCGATTACGCTGGCGAATAGGACTTGCATTACGGGGCAGCTGCTGCATTTTGAGCCGTGCCTCGTAGCGCTCTTCGTCGGTCTTGGATGAATCTTCGATGATTGCCTTAAGGGCAGCACGCTTGGCAGCAAATTTCTCTGCTGTTTTTACGCGCTTTACATCGCGATTGATCATTGAAAGTTTAGCCACGTCTGCGCCCCTTAGTTGCGGAACGGGAAGCTAAAGGCTGTCAACAGCGCTTTGGCTTCTTCGTCGGTCTTCGCGGTGGTGGTGATGCTGATGTTCATCCCACGCAACACGTCAATTTTGTCGTATTCAATTTCGGGGAAAATGATCTGCTCTTTCACACCGATGTTGTAGTTGCCACGACCGTCAAACGCACGACCCGAAATTCCACGGAAGTCACGCACGCGTGGCAGCGCCACGGACACGAGACGGTCGATGAATTCGTACATGCGCTGGCCACGCAGTGTCACCATGCAACCAATTGGGTAGTCTTCGCGGATTTTGAAGCCTGCGATAGCCTTTTTGGTCTTGGTCACAACTGGCTTTTGGCCGGCGATCTTGGTGAGGTCTGATACAGCGTGCTCGATGACTTTTTTGTCAGCGACAGCTTCAGACACACCCATGTTGAGCGTGACTTTGGTGATGCGTGGTACCTGCATCACACTTTCGTATCCGAACTGCTCACGCAGTTGCGGTGCAATTTTTTGCTGGTAGAGCTCTTGGAAACGTGACATATTGAGCTCCCTTATGCTTTCGCGCCAACGGTCTCGCCGCTGGAACGATAAACACGAACTTTACGACCGTCGACTTCTTTGATGCCGACGCGCTCACCCTTGCCAGTGGCAGGGTTGAACAATGCGATGTTCGAAATATGGATAGGCATCGTCTTTTCGATAATGCCGCCAGTGGTGCCTTGCATTGGGTTGGGGCGCACATGCTTTTTGACCATGTTGATGCCTTCGACCAACACGTGGTCTGCATCGACACGCTCAAGCACGGTACCGCGACGCTTTTTGTCACGACCCGTCAAAACGATAACTTCGTCGCCTTTGCGAATTTTGTTCATGTCGGCTCCTTACAGCACTTCAGGCGCCAAGGACACGATCTTCATGAACTTCTCGCCACGCAATTCGCGGGTGACGGGTCCGAAGATGCGCGTGCCGATGGGCTCGAGCTTGGCGTTGAGCAAAACGGCAGCATTGCCACCGAAACGAATAAGCGAACCGTCTTTACGACGGACGC
>CAIUZV010000266.1 GCA_903903735.1 uncultured beta proteobacterium
AACCATTTCACGATGACGGTGCCCGGCCACAACGACCGCTTTTTGATCTTGCCCTTTGGGCGACATTGGTCAGAGGCTCGCGCCAGCGACATGATGTCCTTTAATGAAAAAGGTGAAACACTCGAGGGAGAAGGTGTCGTTGAACTCTCCGCGCAATGCATCCACGCCCCCATTCACCGCATCACGGGTGCAAAAGTTGTTTTGCATACCCATCAAAACTGGGCCGTGACGCTCAATATGCTGGAAGACAATCGTCTGCTTGCCTCAAGTCAGACAGCCGCCTTCTATCATGGCATCATCGCTTATGACGACACCTACACGGGTACGGCCGATTTTCTAGATGAGGGCGAGCGTCTAGCCGCTGCGATCGGAGATAAAAAAGTACTCTTCATGAAAAATCACGGCGTACTAGTTGTTGGCGACACCGTCGCACAAGCCTATAAGCGACTGTATAAACTTGAGCGCATTTGTCGTGCGCAAGTCCTGGCCATGAGCACCGGCAAACCGATTAAAATTTTGTCGGACGAGGTGATTGCCGCCGTCAAACGGCCGGCTCCTGATGATCGCCATGACCGCGACACGCGGGACAATCTTTACTTCGAAGCCATGATGCGTGTGCTTGATCGCGAACTCCCCGGCTACGCAGACTAAAGAGAACGACCCGACGAACCTTGCTCACACCGGTTCGAGTGGTGCGTGCCAGGAGGTCTCGGGTATTGTGACGCCACCGCGAAGCCCCGGCTGCACGCTTCCATAGCGCTGTCCCCACACCTCTGGTAGGGGACGCGCGTCGGGTGAAGACAACCAGAGCCTTAACAAATGCCGTTTACGCTCTGGTTCGGCCCAATCTTCGAAGGCTGTTCGATCATGCAGGAGTGTGTGGTTGTGCACAAACTGCATATCACCCGCCTCTAAGCGCATTAAAAAATTCAACCGGACATCATTCGCTAGCGCATCGAAACAATCAAGCGCTTCGACATGTTGAGCTGTCAGACGCATTGCATCCTCGAACCTCTGAGCAGAGTCAATGTATTGACGCTGATAAATCGTCGACATCAATGAAGCATGCCAGGTGAACACCGGAATTTCAAAAAAAGGTTTTTGTCCCGCCGCCACTTCACCGCGTCGATCCGTCGCAATCGGATCAAACAACGCAGCTGCCAGTGCCGGATAGTCTCGACGCATTTCGTTATAAATCGTATTTGAAGACACCAAGGCCGAGTCCCCACCCTTGCGGGCTTGTTGCAAACACACGAGCCCAACAATATCGCTTGAATCCGTGTGAAAGGTCTGACGGGCATGGGTTTGATAAATCCTCACGTTTGGGTCGTCGGCTTGCAGCCCCATATCGATCACATGACCGAGCACATGACCCTTTGCGTTCTGTGGGCGCGCGAAGCCCAGATGTTGGCCTATGCCAAAGAACACAGCGGCCGTAACGGACTTGGGCCATGTGTTCACAGGCAACGCACGCAGTAACGCAAAACCAACTCCGTGTATGAGCGCGTCATGAATACGACGCAACCGAACACCGAGCCTTGGTAAGACAAAGTCTTGCCGTCGAATTTGGCTGATATCGTCACTCTTGGCCAAGCAATGCTGAGCCGCATCTTCGAGCTCCCGCAACTCCTCATCGTCTAAATGGTGTATCCAAGCGCTGTCCGCACTGATCTGAGGGCCGAGCCAGGCACTAGGTGACTCAATGAGAGGGGGTAGAGAGGAAGGTTGCAATGACACACCTAAATTGTGGATTACTCTATGGGCTTAACTGTGTGAAGTTTAACGCGCTCGAGAGCATACGTGCCGACGTGGTCACCCACGTCAGCACACCGTCATCATGACTGAATCCATATCGATACTCGCTATCACCTTAGTGACTGCTATTTTTGTGTTGGCTGGTCTGGTCAAAGGGGTCATCGGCATGGGATTGCCAACGATCGCCATTGGACTGCTTGGCCTGGTGATTGCGCCTGTCGAAGCGGCTGCGATGCTGGTCCTTCCCTCCCTTATTACAAACGTTTGGCAACTCGTTGCTGGGCCAAACTTTCGTGGATTACTGAAGCGCTTCGGCACACTGCTTATCGGGATTTGTGTCGGAACCCCTTTCGGCGTGAGCTTTATCGTGTTTGGCAACACCGAGATTGTCACGGCAGTGCTCGGGACGGTGCTTATCTGTTACGGTCTATACGGTCTGAGTAATGCCAAAGGATCGATCGCTCCAAAGACGGAGCGTTGGCTGTCGCCGCTTACCGGTGTGGTGACAGGTGTCTTGATGGGCGCGACAGGGATATCTGCCCTTCCCGTTGCCCCCTACTTCACATCCTTGGGACTAAACAAAGACGACCTCATACAGGCCCTGGGCTTGTCCTTCACCATCTCGTCTTGCGCACTGGCGATCGGGTTACTTGTGACGGGCGAATTCCGCGTGGCGATTGCAACCACGTCGTTACTGGCACTGATTCCCGCGTTCGTAGGGATGTTCATCGGGCAAGCCTTGCGCAAACGGATTGCGCAAGATCAATTCCGAAAATACTTCTTTGTCACCCTCTTAGTTCTAGGTGGCTATACGACTTATCGAGCGCTTAGCTTGCTGTAGCGACGCTTACTTGGCAGGCTTGTACTCTTTGGGGCGAATCATTTCAAAGAGAGTGTTCACTTCCACGTAGTCACCTTGATAACCGCAGCGACCCAGAGGACGCGCCGCAGCCGTGTCAAAAATCCCGTTCTTTAGAAATGCAGGATTGATATGCACACCGATCACCTCACCTAAGGTCAACCAAGTGTTGATCAGCTCACCTTTGGCGTTGGTAAGTTGAGTCGTATTGATCAACTTACACTCCAACGCAGCAATCGCATTTTTAATTCTCGGAGGCTTGACTAAGGTTGACGCCTCAGCATCTAAGCCGGCCAGTTTCATTTCATCGACACCGGGATCCACGGAGGCTGAGGTGATATTCATCTCTTGCGCTAAATCGGCACCGCAGAAGTTTGCGACAAACTCGCCTGTCTCATCGATATTGTTCAC
>CAIUZV010000267.1 GCA_903903735.1 uncultured beta proteobacterium
GTCCTCTATCAAATATTTTGTTGTTGTTATTGTGTTTTCTTTTCTAAACGATTCCTACCGAAATCTGCCGTTGTAAATCTTTTCCATAAATCAAAGAGATAGCTCAAAGTGATAAGAAGCTAACAAAAATCTTTGCTCTTTGTATTTACAGCGTCGTGTTAAAACGACGCTTAAAACACGCTACACGCTGTTCGTGTCGTTCGTTGTGTCGTTTGTATAGCGAACACATAAAAACTGCTTAAACGACTGATTTGAGCTATTGCTGTACGAATTTATGTTGTTTGTGCGTAAAAATCGCTTTTTTATTGAAAATTACGCACAAGCGTACAGAGTTTGTACAAGTCCGCAAAGCTCTGCTGGTATTGGCATTAAGGGCTGCGAAAAAGTGCTGTGAAGTACTTATCGTTTTGAAGTGGTGATTTTTGACCGATATGAGTATTACGCAAGTAATACTTTAAGAATGAACAAGTTCGTTCGCTCTTTCGCTTTCGCTCATCGCAGTTTTCTTCTTCTTTTATTTTTGAATGATTGATTTTTATTTCTTTACTAGGAAGCTCAAGCCACGCTCTATTACGAGCGTAGCGATAGCTAATCTTTACTGAGGATTATCAACTGATATAGACACAACTTGATTTAACAAGATAAGGTAGGTTTTGCTATCACCTTTTATGTGCTCGTCTAACGCAACAACACTACAGCCTATATCAGTAGCTTTGTAGTGTGTTTGTGGGTTTGATTGTGGCAGTCCCACTCACTTTCAGCCTATACATTTGTATTTGCTTACATTCGCATATCACTATGCTACTAACCATTACAGCATCGCAAACGCTTCTACACATTGGTGTGGCATTTAAGGCATCTAACTTATTAGGTTAGGTAGTGCGATACAGCGAATAATGAGCAACTCAATTGCTTACCGTCTCACATCAGAACGGATTTCGCAGCACTATTACATTCGGCGTGCCAACCTTAATCTCATTTGTACATTTATTTATCTGCGTGATAAGAGCTGATAAACAAAAGTGGCTTTTTATTTGGTGAGATTGGTAAAACAAGTCAAATTGGTTGTTCGATGTACAAAGTTGAACTTATTGTGTGTATATCGAATACACATAAGGACAGCAAATGACAACTTTTTCCGCACTAAAACTAACCGCAACTAAAAAGCCATCGCAAGTACCGCAAGTACAACAGCGACGCTTCAAACTCTCTAAACGATTGTGGGAACAGATTGAGTTAGCTAAAGCAGAGCAAAGCGGTACAGCATTTAGCGTACAGAAGTTTCGCAGCTATACGGATAAAGAAAGTGGAATACGCAAACAGATTGAAACGAATAAAAGATTGAAGGCGTGGTGGTTTATTGGCGATAACGGCAAGTTAGCAATAGCAGTCCGCTACGGTGCGAAAGTATTGGAGTTGGCAAAAGGAAAGTATGCGATTGAGATTGCGAGTGCTAATGAATTAGTACCTACACTACAGATTATTAAATCGGCAGTAGAAAACGGCGAACTCGATAGTGCGATTGATTATGCCGCTAACAAACTGCGTAGTGGATTTGCTAAATGAAAAAATATAAGTTGTGGGTACGCATAAAAGGTTCGCAAACAGCATTTACTCTTATATTCGCTCAAAATGGTTTAGCAGCTAAGTCATTAGGCGAGGCGCAGTATGGCGTAGGTAATGTGTTGAGTTTTAAAGAGGTGTGAATTGGGTTGCGTAAATATACAATGCGCTTTTATGAATTTGCTACTAAGTCAATCAAACCAAAGCCACCTCTTACGCCCGCACAGGCCAAAATCAACGCTCTTAAACAAAGTGTTGAAAACAGCCGTCGCCAATTACAAGCGGAGCGTGAAAGACAGCGACGACAGCGTGAGGCAGAACGAACACGAAAGCAACTACAGAAACGCTACGCATAAGCGTACAAAGTTCGTACAAGTCTGTAGAGGCACGCTGTATAACGCTCTGCGGGACTCAGATAAAAGTAGTCGTTTGAATCAAAATCGTAGGGTATTTGGCGGTTTCTGCGTAATAAAAAAATCTTTGCGAAAAGACTGAGAGGCATAGTTGAAATGCTATCTAAATACTTTTTTACAGCGTTGAAAAAAATAACAGCACACGCACAAAACTTTTCATCTACGCTGTATGTCTTTGATAACAAAAGAAACGAGGACGGTCAATCAGAGTTGAAAATCCTTGTGTCGGTGGTTCGATTCCGCCCCGGGCCACCAAAATCAAGCGCCCAACTGTTCTCAGTTGGGCGTTTTCGTTTTGGCGACCCCCAGACTGTGCGGGGCCCGGCGCAACTCTACGTGTGCCATACCCCTCCAGCATCCGAGGCGGTAATGCCCCCCAAATCTCATACTCCGCTCTCTCTTCTCAGAAAACTTTTGCGAACACTGACGATGTGGCACACGCAAAACGCCTTTCACGGCAATAGCTTATGCGTGTGTCGGATAGAAGGGTTTGCAATGTCGCTTGCAGGTGCTGACCACAAAAATTTGATAGCCGGTTTAGCTTCGCCACACGCCATACTGATAATATTTAACCGGTTTGAGTAGCGAAAGGGCTGAAATGTTTGGTTTTTCAAAGAAGCTAGATCCCAACGAGCTGGTCAATGGCGAGTTTGGAAAGACCGCTGCAGGAGCGATTCAAGACTTGGTTCAGCATTTTTCGTCGCTGCCTGGCTGGGATGCTGTTGAGTACGATATTTATGAACTCGTTTGGATGACTGGTTTCTTGTCGCATGCGACTTTGGAAAGAAGCAGAGCAAAGCTCGAGCCAAAGAACATGAATGCTGTCGGTACTGGGGTGGCTGTAAAAATCTGCCAAAGCCTTGCTGAGGGTGAGTTTGATAACGACATGCTGCAGTGGTGCTTGAAGTCGTATGCCAAAAGAGCTGCCGATTACTCGTATGCACTGAGCAAGACCGAGTTTGCTAGAGACCCTAAAAAGTTAGCAAAGATGTTTTTCGAGAACGCCCAATCCAATGAAATTAAAAACTTCAGTGGACTTGATGTGCACTACGCCAATTTTGAGCGTGCGATTGAAAAAATAATTTCTAAGCTTACCGCTGCCCTCTGACGCTGCAATGAGGAGTTAGTTACTCCTTTGCACAAGGCATCGAATAAAGCCCTTGCCGCTGCACAGTGACTACCAACTCTCGATACGCCATCAACGGACGATCGGCACCCAGTTTTCCTTTGTCACGAGCCTTCACCTTGAACACATCAATAGGCTTGTCACTGTTCAAGCCTGCACGCTCCATGATGCGTTCGGCTCGCATCGGCTCACCCTTGAACGACCAAAGCGACTCGAACACGGAGGCCTGTGCCTCGGTGAGGTTGATGTGGCCATGCTCTGGTAACAGCACCGAGCGGAAGTCGTCGGTAAAGGGGCCGTAAACCGGTTTAGCGGGCTCACGTTGCGTTTCTGTGGAGCGCTGGCCCTGTGGGGCGATAAAGGAAATGCCGTCGCCGTAAAAGGCGAACCGCTCCTGAATTGGGAGCCACTCGATGTCTGGCGCAAATGGGTGGGCAGTCTGGTCCATCGGCTTGGGTGTGATGACCCGCAGGCTCGCACCCTTGACTCGGAAACCATCCAAGATCTTAGGCGCGCGCACAAGGGTGGAAAGGTTCCGAGCCAGAATGACCGGCCCCTGCCTAGCATCTCCCAGCCGCCAAATGCCTGGGCCAACCTGATCAATGCCGTCGCGGCTGTTGATCTCCAATGCCAAACGCAGCTTCTGGCGCAGCCATTCCTCGTTGAGCGCGACCGCAGCAAGATCCTGTGGCTCGATCTGGACGGGGCCGCATTCGGGGCATTGGCAAAGTCTGCCGCCCTTGCCATCAGCGACGACTTGCCCTCGGTGCAGGTTGCAGTATGGGCAAAGTACGTATTGCTGATTGACGGCAGCAGGCTTTATGGCGGAGCCAAGCAGAGTGCATGCAGCGAGCTCGTGAGGCGACAGGGCAGACCGAAAAACTGGCGTCCCCTCAGCGAACAATCTGCACACCAAGGCCCAAGCATGATGTGCAGTCATAGTCACTCCTGGAAGGCGGGCTCAGACTGAAACGCATCTTCGCCGGGCTGCTGCTCGGTAGCACTGAGCGTTTGACCTGCATCAAGAATGCCAAGGGTGACCAGGTAGCTCTCGAGTTGCGCCTGCATCTTGGCGTCGAACTTGTGAAGGTTCAGTCGGCCTTTGCGGGTGATCTCGATGGTGATGACCTTCGATCGCATCTTGCCTGGCTCGGGTGGGTAGTAGAGGTTGATGTGCGCCGAGTTGATCTGCCAGTTACGCTTGAGTGGGTTTTCGTTGGGGAAGGACTCGGCGATCAACTCAGTCACGCACTGCTGGTCGCTTGATGCGGTTGCTGTGCATTCGACCTTGAGGTCGCCGTGGGGGCTGAGCAGCGTGAGGGTTTTGACTTGCAGCGCCATGAACCCGTCGGTGGTCAATGCCTGGGGCACATCGAAACCCAGCCGCAACGCAGACAAGTCAAGAGTGGGTGGTTTGATGCGGTGGGCATCGACCTTCGTGCCCAGCAGATGTTCGGCGAAAGCCTCCAGCATCATGGTGTGGTACTTGACTCCACCCTTGACCAAGGTGCGTGCGACTCCGGTCTTGGCCGAGTACTCCAGCACCATGTGAATGTTGGGGTTGCCGACACGTCTGGTCAGATTCGAACCTTCGAACTCCAGACGCAGCATCGCCAGGTCCTTGACGTGAACGGTCAGCAGATAGACATCGGGGGAGCGCTCGAGCACGTATGCCACGCTCCCGTCGCCACACTGCAACTCCTTCTGATAGAACGCCGAGATGGCTTGACGCATGCCGAGCATGGCGGCATCGGAGGTGTTGGGCTTTCGCTTGACGCCCAGATCGTTTTGCTGAGCCTGTGTGCCATGGCGCTCAAAGAAGTCCACATCCCCGGCCAGATCGAAGAGCTCGGGGTGGTTCACGTATAGCCAGAACGAGCGATGGATGTCACTTTGGTTGGCAACGAGCCCCATCAGGGCTGCACCGTTTTGCCTGGCCACCTGAAACATTGCTTGTTTGCCCGCCGCATCCCCGAGTCCAACGCTTGCCATGAGTTTGGCAATGAGTTGGTCGCGGGCGATCTCATCGGGCCATGACCGGATGGCCTCAATCACGGTCTGGGTGACCTCTTGACCATCAGACCAGGAGAGATCATCTGGCAACGGCAAGCCGTTGGCCGCCAGAAAGCTCTGCAAGGTGGTGTCTACGGGCAGCTCCAGCAGCACATCGACAAAGGTTTTTTTCATTTTCTTGGTCCTTATGAAATGTCGGTGTTCTGCGTGCATGGGATGCTGGCGCTGGCCGACGGGTGGTAAACAGATACCCCGTCAAAGTAAAGTGGCGAGATACAGCGTAATTGTGTCCCGCTTATTTCCGCTTGTCAAACTACGTAGAACATCCGGGTGTTTATGTATCTCAGTGCTATACTTTAAGGCTGACTTGATTCAGACAGGAGCTTTTCCATGGCATCGACCTTAGGAGCGCGGTTACGGCGTTTGCGAGAGGCCAAAAAGCTGACGTTGCAGCAAGTGGCTGACGCAGTTGGCTGTACCAAGGCGTACATCTGGGAACTAGAGATGAAGGAGGGTCAACGGCCTTCCGCAGAACGAATTAACCTGCTGGCCAAGGTTCTGGGGGTCACGATGGAGGACCTCATGAACGAAACCAATGAGCAAGTGCCACAGGCCTCTGTTGAAGACGTGGCGTTTTTTCGTCAGTACGCAGGCATGACGGAAGAAGAAAAGCAGCGCTACCAGCAAGCCCTCAAATTGATGTTCCCAACGGCGGGGCAAGAGGAAACCAAGAGTTGAGTGACAGTGCTCAACTGACCCCAAGCAAAGCGGCCAACACAATCCTGCGATGGATTCGTGTTGCGAGCGGAGAGACGGCTGCCTTCACAGATCTCGACATGGTTCGAGAAGGGTTACCTGGGACGCCTTATGGCGAAGGTGTAAAGATCATTAAGCCACCGATGGCTTCCCCAGTTAGAAGCTCTGAGGGGATGCTGGTTTGCAACCCGGACGATCCAACTGAGTGGGGCATCTTCGTCAATGAAGATTCAAGCCCGGAGCGTCGGCGATTCACGATCGCCCATGAGCTCGGACACTTCGTGCTGCACCGAGCTAAGCGGCGCACCTTCAACTGCGACAAGGCCGCTGTGCATCTCAGCTTGGAAAGCGCAGGTGTCATCGAGCGCGAGGCAGATGAATTTGCCAGCAACCTTTTGATGCCCGGCGATCTGCTGCGTGAGCGGATCACAAGTCAGGAAGTTGACCTGCACCTGCTCAGTGGACTTGCGAAAGCATTCGGTGTTTCGTTCGAAGCCTTGTGTATCCGGTTCATCAAGTACACAGAGAAGCGCGCCATTTTGCTGCACTGGGACAACGGGTTCCTCAAATATGAATGGCGCAGCAGAAGTGCCGTGCTGAGCAACACACGCATTCGTAGAGTCAGTGATCCGGTTGAGCCGCTGCGCAATACCGTCGCAGCAGATGAGAGCATTGCTCAAGAGTGGAATGGCATTGATATGGCTGCCACAACATGGTGTGTTGGTGAGGAACCGTACATGAAGTTGCAGGAGTTCAAGCACAGTTACGGTGGTCGTGACCGTGTTCTGACATTGCTGATCCTTGAAGATGCCGAGCCCCGCCGATGGGATAACTCTTGGAACGATCAACGCTCCTTCGATAGCTATGACAAGTTCATGGGGAACGATCAATGACGACCATTTTGTTCACGTCCAAATCGGGTCAGCAGTACGACATTGATGTCACCGATGGATCCGAAATCCTTGTAACAAAAGACGGGAAGAAGTGTGGGTCCATCCTGTTGAGCTACCGTGAATGTGATGACGCTGATCACTACCACATCACCAACTTGGGGTTAGAGGGTTGCAAGCGGCAAGGCGTGGGGCGTCAATGTCTAAAGCTGCACAAGGAAATATTTGGTGCGCCATTGACCGCTGGCTCTAGCCATAGTGGAAAGCAGGACGATGGAAGTCATCTCACAGGTGACGGACCGGGCTTCATCGAGAAGATGCGCGAAGAAGGAATCGTCTGTCGCGAGCGAAATTACGACGACCCCCGCGATTACGAGTTCGAATAACAAGAGGACTTTGCTCGTCCTCTACTCACCTCCACGAAAGCAGTTACTAGGAGGGGCTATGACCCATAGCATGACAAGCGTTTTCTACAGGAACGCTGACCATGCACAACAACGAACAAATCTCTAATTTCAGGGCTGGCGCAGGCCCTCGACACCCGCAACAAGAAGTCGTCGATCTGATCGCAGTGGCCCTGTTGCGACTGCGCGAAGCTGAATCATCTGCGCAGAAACCTTCACCTATTAGCGACAGTAGGACGGTTTCGCTTGGCTTCGCTGGCCAGAAGAGCGTGAATGCAAACACCGATCACTAAGAAGGAGTTTGCGAATGACGACACACGCACAACAATCAAAAACGGTATCGATTGCGGCGCAAATTGCGCAGCTTCCGCACCTGCCCATGCAGAACATTTGGGCGATGTGGGACACGCATTTTGATGAACGCCCTCAGCACCACCATCGCACCTGGTTGGAATCCCGCCTTGCCTACAAGATCCAAGAGAAGGCCTTTGGCTCTCTCAAGCCGACCACCCGTAGAAAGCTGGAGGAAATCGGCGAAACAGGTTTACTTCCCAAGCGATTGCAAGGTGACGCAGATCGCCTTCTTCCCGGCACTATGCTCAGCCGCTTCTTTGATGATCAAGAGCACAAGGTGGTCGTGCGTGGGGTGCGCGACTTCGAATACCGTGGCCAGCGGTTTAAGAGCTTGTCGGCGATCGCTCGATTGATCGCGGGGTGTCCGTGGTCGGGTCCTGCGTTCTTTGGATTGAAGTCCACCAAGAAGGAGGCCGCATGAGAACCTCCCGCACAGCAGTGGCAAGCACACCGTCGATCATCCCCAAAAAGCGATGCGCCATCTACACACGCAAGTCGACCGACGAAGGTTTGGACCAGGAGTACAACAGCCTGGAGGCACAGCGCGATGCAGGTCTTGCATTTGTGAGCAGCCAACGTCATGAAGGTTGGCTGGCGCTGGATGACACCTACGATGATGGTGGATTCTCTGGCGGCAATATTGATCGCCCTGGACTCAAGCGCCTGATGGCTGACATTGAGGCCAGAAAAATTGATGTGGTGGTGGTCTACAAGATCGACCGTCTCACGCGCAGCCTGCCTGACTTTGCCAAGCTGGTTGAGGTTTTCGATCGCAACAACGTCTCGTTCGTCTCGGTCACACAGCAATTCAACACGACCACTTCGATGGGGCGGTTGACGCTCAACATCCTGTTGTCCTTTGCGCAGTTTGAACGCGAGGTCACGGGCGAGCGTATTCGAGACAAGATCGCAGCCAGCAAAGCCAAGGGAATGTGGATGGGTGGAACACCCCCACTGGGTTACGACGTGGTCGACCGAAAATTGATAGTCAACGAGCGAGAGGCGAGCTTGGTTCAGGACATCTTTCGTCGGTATGCAGAGCACGGATCCGCAGCGCGCCTTGTGCGTGAGTTGGATATCGAAGGTCACAGCACAAAATCTTGGATCACTCAATCCGGCCAGCACCGTGCGGGCCGACCCATTGATCAGCACTACCTATTTTTCCTGCTACGCAATCGCCTGTACCTTGGTGAGATCAATCACAAGGGCGAGTACTTCCCGGCGCAGCACACCAGAATCATTTCGCAGGAGTTGTGGGATGGCGTGCAAGCATTCGTGAACAAGCGAAAGCAAGGTCCAAGAGAGCGCAGGGATGAGTACCCGGCGTTGTTGGGTGGCTTGTTGTTTGCGCCCGATGGGCAACGGATGATTCATCATTACACCAAGAAAAAGAATGGACGCATGTATCGGTACTACGTGCCGTACTTGGAAAAGAGACGCAGCGCAGGCGCAACGCAAGATGGAAACGGAAAAAGTATCGGTGCGCTTCCAGCTGCCGAGATTGAGGCCGCAGTGTTGAGCCAGATCGAACTGGCGCTGATGGAGCCGGAGGCATTGATTGGTGTCTGGCGGTCATGCCTGCAGCACAGTGCCGGAGCCGATCTTCAAGAGGACCAGGTGGTGGTGTCGATGCGAAGGATTGCCGATGTCTGGAAGCAGTTGTTCCCGGCAGAGCAGCAGCGCGTTGCCCAGCTGCTCATCGAGCGAGTGGACTTCAGGGACGGTAGCCTGGACATCCATTGGCGTGAAGATGGTTGGGTTGGGCTGGATCCAAGCATCGTGGCGCACCCCTATGTGGAAGAGGCAAAAGAGTATGCAGCTGAGGTGATGGCATGACGACAGAGGCTTATCAAGGAAACCCAAGGTTGCGCAATGTGCGGATTGAAGTGGGTGGGACAGCGCGTCAAATCATGGATGGCACGCAACGTGTGACGATGGTCCCGCTGACGATCCGCCGCAAACAAAACCGCAAGCTCTTGACCCCACCGTCGGGCTCCAGTGCGAACGTCATGTCAGGCGGCATGGACATTCCGATGATCAAAACGCTGGGCAAGGCGTTTTATTGGCAGCGCTTGCTTGATGAGGGCAAGTACGCTACTGCGACAGATCTTGCTCGTGCTTTCAAGCTGGAGCCGGGTTGGGTTGCGGAGGTCCTGCGCATGGCGAATTTGGCTCCTGACATCATTGAAGCCATCCTGGATGGTTCCCAGCCACGACATCTGAATTTGCAGACGATCCGTGGACGGCATGAGTCCATGCCACGCGACTGGGAGGAGCAAAAGAGGCTGCTGGCCTTTATCGCCTAAAGCGGAAATCCACCCCCCAACGGCGAGCACTTTGCTCGCCGTTTTCATTTGTGGCGGGTCATTGGCGAACCAGAAGTTTCCGAGTGGTTCGCCAATCGGTCCCTCGTATGTTCGCCACCCGAAATCTCCAATGACACCTGTTCCTCAACAACGTCAAAGGAGTACTTCATGCCAGCAACGGCAACCTCACTCACCAGATCGACCCAAGAGGCGATCAACACCCTGTCACCCGGAGATCGCCGGGTGCTCAACGAAAACGAACTGGCTCAGCGCTGGGGCATCAGCCCCAAAACACTTCAGCGCTGGCGCTGCGAAGGTCGTGGCCCCAAGTACCTGAAATTGTCTAAGCGCGTAAGTTATGCGCTCGAGATGATTTTGGATTTCGAGAAGAACGCTCTGCACGTTTCGACGTCTGAGCGCGCGACGGCTTGAAGGGAGGACAGAGATGAACGACTTGTCCATTTTCCCTGCCGACATCGCTGAGATGTCTGTTTCCCAGCTAGCCAACCTGCCTGCGCAGCAACTGGTGGAGGTCGATACCAATTTGGATCAGGCCATTGCCTGGCTCAAAGCTGCTCGCACAAAACTGGATGGCGCTCTGGACCAACGCTTCGGTACGCAGGGCCGCGAGAGCCTAAACGCTTCAGGGCGTGATTTCGGAACCGCACACGTCAAAGCCGATGGCTTGAACGTGAAGTTCGATCTGCCCAAGAAAGTCTCCTGGGATCAGAAGAAGCTCAAGACCATTGCCGAGCGCATCGTCGCCTCTGGCGAAGCAGTTGAGAGCTACCTCGACGTCAAGTTGTCGGTGCCTGAATCCCGGTACACGAACTGGCCCCCTGCATTGCAGCAGCAATTCGCCGACGCCCGCACGGTCGAGGCAGGCAAGCCCTCTTTCCATATTTCCCCTGAATCGGAGGTCTGATCATGAATCAGCAACTTGCTCCATTTGATTTCGAAGGCCGCCAAGTACGCATCATCACCGATGCACAAGGTGAACCATGGTTTGTAGCAGCCGATGTGCTGTCGACGATCAGCCTTGATCGTAAGGCGCTTGAACGTCTTGATGACGACGAAAAGGGTGTGAACTCAATTCACACCCCTGGTGGCATTCAAGAAATGACCACGGTCAACGAACCCGGTCTTTATGCCCTCGTGCTTGGTAGCCGAAAAGCCGAAGCCAAACGCTTTAAGCGTTGGGTCACGCATGAGGTTCTGCCCGCCATCCGCAAGACCGGCTCTTATGCAGTGCCAGCGATGGCTGCATTGCCCGCACCTACTCAAGACCGAGTTACCTCACTGCTTCTGATTGGTCAGGCAGTGGCCAAGGTGCCAGGGGTGAAGGCTGGCATTGCCATGGCGGCTACGCTGACCTGCATCCATGAGAACACCGGACTGACCATCGAGACCTTACGTCGCGCGCTGCCTGCAGCCAACGAGCCGATCTGTTCCTTGAATGCCACGCAACTGGGCAAGCTGGTCGGGCTGTCTGCCAAGACAACCAATCTGCGCTTGGCCAACCTGGGACTTCAGGTACGCAACGAGCGCGATGAGTGGGAACTGACCGAGCCTGGTGAGGCGTGGGCGGAAGCAATGCCTTACTCACGCAATGGACACAGCGGCTACCAGATCCTCTGGAATCCGAGCGTTGCTCAAGAACTGCGTGAGGTGGCGTGATGGGACTTCCAATCATTACCGCCGACCAACGCATGCGCGAGAAAAAGGGCGTGAAGCTGGTTCTGCTCGGCAAGAGTGGCATCGGAAAAACCACCCAGCTAAAGACACTGCCTGAAGACAAGACCTTGTTCGTTGATCTTGAGGCGGGAGACCTCGCTGTCAAAGACTGGCGCGGTGACTGCGTTCGACCAACCACTTGGCCAGAGTTCCGCGACCTGGTCGTGTTCTTGGCCGGACCCAATCCTGCGCTGCCTCCTGAGGCTCCGTATTCGCAAGCGCACTACGCGCATGTATGCGAACAGTTCGGTGACCCTGCTCAGTTGGCCAAGTACGACTGCTACTTCGTCGACAGCATCACAGTGCTGGCGCGTTTGGCGCTCATCTGGGCGAAGACACAGCCGCAAGCAGTTTCTGACCGTACAGGCAAGCCAGACACCCGTGGTGCGTATGGATTGCTCGGCTCAGAAATGCTGGGTGCCCTCATGCACCTGCAGCATGCACGTGGGAAGAACGTCGTGTTTGTGGCCATCCTGGATGAACGACTGGACGACTTCAACCGCAAGGTGTTTGTCCCGCAGATCGAAGGCTCCAAGACAGCAGCTGAGTTGCCTGGAATCGTCGATGAAGTTGTGACGCTGGCCGAGATCAAGGCCGAAGACGGTGCGTCCTATCGCGCGTTCGTCACGCACACGCTCAACCCCTATGGCTTCCCTGCCAAAGACCGTTCGGGCCAGCTCGAAATGCTCGAACCCCCAAACCTGCTCGCACTCATCGAAAAGTGCGCTGCTGCAACCCAACCTCAAAACAACAAGGAGTAAACCATGTCCGCTTGGAACGATTTCAACGATGCCGAACAACAACAATCTTTTGACCTGATCCCCAAGGGCACGGTGGCTCCGGTGCGCATGACGATAAAACCCGGTGGCCACGATGATGCGGCACAGGGCTGGACCGGTGGCTATGCAACTCAGAGCTTTGAAACCGGAAGCATTTTTCTGGCCTGTGAATTCGTGATCTTGGACGGTGAATATGCCCGTCGCAAGATGTGGTCGAACGTCGGTCTGCTGAGTAACAAAGGTCCTGCGTGGGGAAATATGGGGCGCACTTTCATCCGTGCAGTGCTCAACTCCTCGCGCAACATCTCGCCGCAAGACAACTCCGCCCAAGCGGCAGCGGCGCGTCGCATTCAAGGTTTTCATGAGCTCGATGGCATTGAGTTCATGGCCCGCATCGATGTCGAGAAGGACGGTCGCGGGGAATTGCGCAACGTGGTGAAGATCGCGGTGGAACCTGGTGAACCCGGCTACTCGTCCTCGGGAGCACCAGCAGTTCAGCGTCCTGCTGCCACCTATCTAGCCCCTCCCGCCAGCAGCGCTCCAGTCAACAGTTCTGCAGCTCAGGCTCAACGCGCACCTGTCTCGGGCAAGCCGAGCTGGGCTCAGTAAGGGGGGTTAATGAAATGCTGGGTCTGCAACAGACAGGCCCGGGGTTTCGGCCACACCGACAACCGTCATGGTGTGGGCAATCCCCGGCGCTACCCAATCGACTGGGTTTTCTGCTCGAAAAAATGTCAGGACGTCTTCCATGCGATGTACGGGAACTGGCAGCGCGTGCTCGATGGGCGAATCGATATCAAGGAGGTCAACATGATCGATCCCTCTGATATTGAACTGGCCTCAATGAAGAAGTGCCTCAAGGCATTCGGAGAGTCAGCTGGCGAGATTGGTTTTGCCAAACCCCTGGGAGATTACTCGGAAGAAGAAGCTCTGCGCGTCATCGATGCCATCGTGACGTGCTGGACCGAAGCCATGCTGGCGCACCACGAGCAGTCGAAGTTTCCACCTGTGCGAGGAATGCAGCCAACGCCCGACCCTCTGGCACACCCGTTTGCCGACATGGAGGATGACTTGCCCTGGGTGGTGGAAGGAGAGAAGAAATGATGGACTTCAATTCCTCCTCCAGCATCTCGGGTCAGGTCAGCGCGCTGATCGATGCGGGATTGCAAAAGCGTCAAGCTGAGCAGCGCCCACGAACTTACCTCGGGGCGTCCCGTTTGGGTGTCTCCTGTGAGCGGGCATTGCAATACGAATTTGCAAAGGCACCCGTAGATCCAGGACGTGAGCATCCTGGTCGACTGCTTCGAATTTTTGAGCGCGGCCATCTATCTGAAGACAGCATGATCCAGTGGCTGCGCGATGCAGGGTTCGATCTGCGAACCACCAAAGCCAATGGTGAGCAGTTTGGCTTTGCTGCGCTCGATGGCCGCTTGGCTGGACACATCGACGGCGTGATTGTTGGCGGTCCCGATGGCTTCAAGTATCCCGCTTTGTGGGAGAACAAGTGCCTCGGCTCAAAGTCGTGGCGCGATCTTGAGAAGAACAAGCTGGCCATCTCCAAGCCGATTTATCACGCTCAGGTGGTGCTTTATCAAGCCTATCTAGAGCTGCATGAGAACCCTGCGGTTTTCACGGCTGTGAACGCCGACACCATGGAGATCTACACCGAGCTCGTGCCCTTTGATGCGGCATTAGCGCAACGCATGTCAGACCGTGCGCTCAAGGTGATCTCTGCAACCGACGCGGGCGAACTGCTCGTTCGCGCCTATCAAGACCCCACTCATTTTGAATGCCGGATGTGCGCATGGCAGGACCGGTGCTGGAGACAAAGCAATGACGGACGTTAATCAAATTCTCACCGAAAGACTGGTCGATGCACGCGAGGCAGCGTACTGCTTGAAAGTGCCCATCTACCTGCTTACCCATCCCAAAGAGCGCCAGCGCCTTGGCTTGCCCCACTACCGCGTCGGCAAGATGGTTCGCTTCAAGGTGAGCGAGTTGATGGCTTGGATGCAAGCGAAGGCAGAAGAAGAGGCGAAGGGAGAGTCCTCGGATGCTTGATTTCAATGACAACGACTCAACTGCGCCAAAAGACACAGACGTCACTCGTGAGCAGTTGCGTGCGTCGCTGATCGACCGCTTGGAATCGGTGCTGAGCACTTTGTTTCCGGCTGGTAAAAAGCGGCGCGGCAAATTCCTGATGGGGGACGTCTTGGGCAGCCCCGGCGACAGCCTGGAGGTTGTCCTTGATGGTGAGAAAGCTGGACTCTGGACCGATCGCGCCACGGGCGACGGCGGAGATGTCTTTGGTTTGATTGCTGCTTACCTTGGGGCAGACGTTCAATCCGACTTTCCTCGGGTGCTTGACTATGCGGCTGATCTGGTTGGTCAGGCAGTGCCTACCCAATCCCGTAAAGCCAAGAAGGAAGCTCCGGTCGACGAGTTGGGACCAGCTACGGCCAAGTGGGATTACTTTGACCCCGCCGGTCATCTGATCGCAGTGGTCTATCGCTATGACCCGCCCGGGGGCAAGAAGGAGTTCCGTCCATGGGACGCCAAGCGTCGCAAGATGGCTCCACCCGATCCTCGCCCCCTGTTCAACCAACCGGGATTGGTCATTGCCGAGCGAGTGATCTTGGTTGAGGGTGAGAAGTGTGCGCAGGCATTGATTGCCGCAGGCATCACAGCCACGACTGCCATGCATGGAGCCAACGCTCCCGTGGACAAGACAGACTGGTCACCACTTACTGGCAAATCCGTTCTGATCTGGCCCGACAGAGACAAGCCAGGCTGGGAGTACGCCATGGCGGCGGCGCAAGCTGTCCTGGATGCGGGTGCGCATTCCTGCGATGTGCTCTTGCCACCCGATGACAAAGCTGATGGCTGGGACGCTGCCGATGCACTGGCCGAGGGCTTTGATGTGACCACGTTCATTGCCTCTGGGCCGCGCATGTGCGTGAAGACTACCAAGGCCATGACGTCGCAGGACGCCACGGTCTGGGCGACCGATGATGCATTGACGCTGGCGTTCACGTCTCGCTATGCAGACGAGTGGCGCTATTGCGCGGCTTGGGGGAAGTGGTTGGTGTGGACTGGTTGCCGCTGGCAGCCCGATGAGACCTTGATGTCCCATCACCTCATTCGCGCCATCTGCCGTGAGGCCGCACTCAAAGTGGACTCGCATCGCCTGGCGGCCAAGTTGCTCGCCAGTAGCACAGTGGGTGGTGTCGATCGCATGGCCAGGTCCGATCGCCGCCATGCATCCACCACTGAGGAGTGGGACGCAGATCTGTTCTTGCTCAACACCCCCGGTGGTGTGGTGAACCTCAAGGTGGGCGTCACGCGTCCGCACGACCGTGCAGACCGCATGACCAAGATTGCGACGGCCACCCCAAAGGGTGACTGTCCGCAGTGGAAAGCGTTCTTGAACGACGTGACCGGCGGAGACCTGCATTTGCAGGAGTACTTGCAGCGCATGGCGGGCTACTGCCTGACCGGGGCAACCAGTGCCCACGCTTTGTTCTTCCTTTACGGGACTGGTGCAAACGGCAAGTCGGTGTTCGTGAATACCTTGGCCAGCATCTTGGGCGACTACGCCACGAGCGCACCCATGGACACCTTCATGGATGCCCGAGGCGATCGTCACCCGACTGATCTGGCTGGACTGCGCGGCGCACGCTTTGTGGCATCCGTTGAAACCGAGCAAGGCAGGCGCTGGAACGAGTCGAAGGTCAAAGCTATCACTGGTGGTGACAAGGTGTCTGCACGCTTCATGCGACAGGACTTCTTCGAGTACATCCCGCAGTTCAAGCTGCTGATCGCAGGCAACCACAAACCATCGATTCGCAACGTGGATGAGGCGATGAAGCGGCGTCTGCACTTGATCCCCTTCACGGTAACGATCCCGCCAGAGAGGCGTGACGGCAAGCTGACCGAGAAACTGTACGCGGAGCGTGACGGTATTTTGGCCTGGGCTGTCGAAGGGTGTCTCGCGTGGCAACGCGATGGCTTGCGTCCACCCGAGTGCGTGGTCTCGGCAACCGAGGAGTATTTCGAAGCGGAAGACGCCCTGGGTCAATGGATCGAAGAGCGCTGCATTTTGAGCAAGACCCATCGCGAAGGCGTATCGGATCTGTTCACTGATTGGCGCGAGTGGGCAGAGCGTGCTGGCGAGTACGTGGGCTCAATCAAGCGGTTCTCAGAGCTGATGTCGACCCGCAAGTTCGAGAAATGCCGACTGCATGGCGGTGCACGCGCAATCGCGGGCATCAGTCTACGACCTAAGCCTCATAGCGGTGGCGGCTACCCATACCGAGACGATTGAACCAAACCATGGTGACGGATTTGACAGTCTTACTGATTAACCCCTCACGCGTGCGCGCACACACACGATAGAGGAATAACCGTGAAACCTGTCCAACCCGTCACCCGATCAAATTCTGGAGACGAAATGAACACGACGATTCTTGCCCTGGACTTGGGCACAACGACTGGCTGGGCCTTGATGGATGCAGACGGTCAGATCACAAGCGGCAGCCAATCCTTCAAGCCTCAACGCTTCGAAGGTGGTGGCATGCGATTCCTGAAATTCAAACGCTGGCTTACAGACGTGAAGCAATGCACCACAGGCATTGACCTGGTCGTGTTTGAAGAAGTACGCAGGCATGTGGGTGTGGATGCTGCCCATGCATACGGTGGCTTCATGGGTCAACTGACAGCCTGGTGTGAGCACCATCAGATCCCCTACGAAGGCATACCGGTCGGCACGATCAAGAAGCACGCAACCGGCAAGGGCAATGCAGGCAAGGAGGACATGATCGCGAGCGTTCAAGCACGCGGCCACCAACCTGCAGACGACAACGAAGCAGACGCAATTGCACTGGCCTACCTGGCTCGCGATCGTCAGACGACACAGGAGGTGTGAGATGAAAGTCCCAGCACAACCGTATCGCTGCGCTCTTGGAAAAGTGCAGCCTGTCGTGACCGATCTGGATGCTGTCAAGCGTTCAGGCTGGCGTGAGCAACACATCCTGGTCGTGTCAGATCAAGACGAGCGACTGGACTTCCTCGAGCGTGAGTTCATTCGCCGCATTGGTGAACGCCTCTATGGTCCAGGAGGCAAGCATGGCTAAGACGATCACCATCTGGACGGTTGACGATGTAGCCGCACGTTTTAGCGATGCAGCGCACACGTCGTATCGCCTGCCACCTGTGCGAGTTCAGGGGTATGCCAGCCCCTGGATGAGCTTGGCCATGCAAGTGCCCAATCGCTACCCTGATCCCGAACGTGTTTACCGCCCCATGCCACCCGGTCCTGAAGCAGTGGAACGCATGCTTGAGACCATGCGCTGGGTTCAGTGGTTGGAGGAAGAGCAACGCCATCTAGTGTGGATGCGGGCCAAGCGTTACGAGTGGCATCAAATCGGCAGACGCTTTGCTTGTGATCGCAACACTGCAGCCAGGCGTTGGAAGAAGGCAATGCAACTGGTGGCCGACAACCTCAACGGGTCATTCAACTCATGCGCGGAAATTGGCGTGAATTGATTGGAATGGTGGCGTGTGTGGGTGCATCTGAGGCAATGAGCGACTTTACCCGGTGCAGCATTTCGAGCCATTTGAGCGTACATTTTCAGCTATGGTGTGGAAAGGAGTGCAGGCCACTCCCTCCATACAAATTTCTGGGTCCTTCCTTGCCAAATCCCTATGCGGGGGGCAAAGGCCCGAGATTTCGATAGCGACAGATTGAAAAACCGGGTTTGCAGTTCGCACCGGGTTTGCACCCCCCCCTCACCCCCCAAGGACTTTATGACTCCCGAGATCAGAATGATCGCGGTGGATTCGCTCATCCCTTATGCGCGAAACGCCCGCACACACAGCGACGGCCAGGTGGCTCAGATCGCTGCATCCATTGCCGAGTTTGGGTTCACCAACCCGATCCTGTCGGATGGCGAGCGCGGAGTGATTGCTGGGCATGGCCGTTTAATGGCGGCTCGCAAGCTGGGTCTCACAGAAGTGCCTGTGATCGAGTTGGCGCACCTGACGCCCACCCAGAAAAAGGCCTACATCCTGGCCGACAACCGGATTGCCGAAAACGCAGGCTGGGATGAAGAGCTTCTGAAATTGGAACTGGCTGAGTTGCAGGCTGCCGAGTACGACCTGGAACTGATGGGCTTCAGCGATGAGGAAATCGACAAGCTGCTCAACGGCGATGAACAAAACGATGGTCTGACCGACGAAGACGCAGTACCGGAAACCCCAGTAGAACCGACCTCAAAGCCGGGCGACCTGTGGATCCTCGGCAACCATCGCTTGCTTTGCGGAGACTCCACGGTCCTGACGGACGTGGAGCGCCTGATGGATGGCCAACTGGCTGACATGGCTTTCACCGATCCACCCTACAACGTGGACTATGGCAACAGCGCCAAGGACAAGATGCGAGGCAAAGACCGACGCATCCTCAACGATGCCTTGGGTGATGGCTTCTACCAATTTCTCTATGACGCCTGCGTCAACCTGCTGGTGGTTACCAAGGGTGCGTGCTACGTGTGCATGAGTTCATCGGAGCTGCACACCTTGCAAAAGGCCTGGCTGGATGCTGGCGGCAAGTGGTCGACTTTCGTGATTTGGGCCAAGAACACTTTCACGCTGGGCAGAGCTGATTACCAACGCCAGTACGAGCCGATCTTGTACGGCTGGAAGCAGGGCACCGATCACTTCTGGTGTGGCGACCGAGACCAGGCTGATGTCTGGTTCTACAACAAGCCGCGCGTCAACGATCTGCACCCGACCATGAAACCAGTCGAGCTGGTTGAGCGAGCCATTCGCAATTCGTCCAAGAGCCGCGATGTCGTTCTAGATCTATTTGGTGGCTCCGGAACTACTTTGATTGCGTGCGAGAAGACGGGGCGTCAAGCTCGGTTGATTGAACTGGATCCGAAGTTCGTCGACGTGATCGTCAAACGCTGGGAAGACTACACCGGCAAGAAAGCCGTTCGAGAAAACGGTGGCTCAGAACTGGAGCAGGCACCACAGGCCAATGAGCAAGAGGCGGTGGATCAGGCGCAGTCTTGATCAATTCCGCTTTGGATCACAAACCCGGTGAGGTATGGCAGCCCTTTGGGGATGCCGTAGCTGCGCTGAGTCAAGCGCCCAATTTTCCAACTCATCCATTTCACTACGGCCTTAGCGACGGCCTTGTGCATGTCATGGCTATTCAATAAGGCGTCTTGCACCGAATCGGCGAAGTGACGGCCATGGCTGCTATCCAGAAACACGCGGATAGATTCAAGCGGCTCACCGGTGGCATTGGATATTTGCGCCATGGCAATGGGCCAGGCAATGCTGGCGTGTCCGCCCATAGTTCCCCAAAAGCCCCACGACTCGTTTTCAGAGGCGGGGATTTTGACGAAGTCATTTGCTTGTGAAGATCGCATGGCTCAACCCAATCGTGCAACGTAGCGTGGGTAATCCCCGCCAGATGGATCGATGAACAGGTAGGGGCGACCGGGCGCTTGAACTTGGACGCATAAGCGCCCTTGTCCCAAGTAGCCGCCCTTGCCCTTTAGCCAGTCGCGCGACTTGAAGAGGTTCATCGCGAATCCGTCGAACTCTTCGGGTTCCATCTCACGGATCTCGGTGACGTAGGCGATGTAATCGCCGCTGCCTGCGATGTCGTTGATGTCGCTGGGTTTGCGTCCGAAGGGCAAGCGGATGCTCAGCTCTTGAACCTCCATTTCCTGGCCGTCGAAATTCACGGTCAAGGGTTTGCATTCGATGTTGAGGGTGATGTTTTTCATGTGAGCCTCAGTCGATGCGGTAGGTGCGTTGTTGGCCATCGGTTTTCTCAGAAGCGATGCTCAAGCCGAGCTTCTTTTTCAGGGCTCCGGCCATGCAGCCCCTGACCGTGTGCTGTTGCCATCCGGTGGCCTCAACCATCTGCTCGAGCGTTGCCCCCTCCGGACGCTGGAGCAATTCGATCAGCGTGGCCTGCTTGGTGCCCTCTCGTTTGGAGGGTGTTGCCTTGGCTTCGATCGCAATGCCAAGGGCGCTGCGCCCTGCGTCTGTGATTGCAAATCGCGTGGTGCCGTCCTCGGCTTGGCTGTGGGCGGCAATGAGATTGGCGTTGGCCAGGGATGTCAAAACCTTGAGCCGCGCACCCCCTTTGAGATTGGCCGGGAATTCGGTCAGCAAGCGCTCTGGATGCTGGGCCGCTGCGGTGAGCAGATTGGTTTGGGTTTCGGAGAGTTTCATGGTTTTTCCTTTAAAAAAATGGTGATGTGATGAACGCTTCATTCCGCTCGCTTATCAAGCGATTTCTGAATCTTTTTTATTCCCCTGTTGCTTCTTCGTCTGCGCCTGCAGGCCAGCCTGATAAGCCGCTTGCAGAGCAGCCTCAATCCCCCAAACCGACACGTCGTGAAAGTCCAGCCGGTCCGAATGCTGCGTCTGCAGCGTCTGGACAAAAAGGTGCTCGCGTGCGATCTGCTCTAAAAGGCAAGAAGGCGCGTTGATGGCGTTGGTGGTTTTCTTGTGGTTCATGCGGCGCTCCAAAAAACGTTGATTGATGACCGTATGAACGCTTCATTTCCGAACAACATCAAGTCAATTTCTTAGCCAGACTCTTTCACTTGGGTATGACCGATCGACTCTCAATTCGGGCCTATGCGCGCCACCGAGGGGTGTCCGATACGGCGGTGCGCAAGGCCATCGAGGCCGGGCGGATCACCCCCAACGCAGACGGCACGATCAATGCGGCGCAGGCCGATGCTCAATGGAGCAAAAACACAGATGCCACGCAGCAGCGGGGCAAACACAAGCCCGTCTCCAATGAGGCGATTGCGGGAATACGGGAAACGCTGGGTGAATCAGCGGGCGCGTTTGAACCCAAAGGCGGTGGCACCACCTTGCTGCAGGCCAAGACCGCCAATGAGGTGCTCAAGGCGCAGACCAACAGGGTGCGACTCGCCCGCCTCAAAGGCGAGTTGGTCAATCGTGACCAGGCCGTTGCACACGTTTTTAAGATGGCACGCGCCGAGCGCGATGCTTGGTTGAACTGGCCTGCGCGAGTAGCTGCGCAGATGGCCGCTGACCTCAATGCCGATGGGCATACCTTGCATGTGCTGCTGGAAAAAGCCGTGCGCAATCACTTGATCGAACTGGGCGATTTGGCTGTTCGATTGGACTGAGCCCTGATTGGGGCTTGAGGCTTTACGGAATGCAGGAATGTGTTGGAACACTATGACGGATTTGATGCCATCGCTGAAGCGTGGCGCGAGGGGCTCACCCCCGACCCACTGTTGACAGTGTCTGAATGGGCAGATCAGTACCGAGTGCTCTCGGGAAAGTCGGCCTCGGAGCCGGGCAAGTGGCGAACCAATCGCACGCCTTATCTCAAGGAGATCATGGACTGTCTCTCGCCAACATCACCCGTCGAGCGGGTGGTGTTCATGAAAGGCGCGCAGGTCGGCGGCACAGAGTGCGGCAACAACTGGATTGGCTATGTCATCCATTTGGCCCCTGGTCCCATGATGGCTGTTGCGCCGACGGTCGAGATGGCCAAGCGCAACTCCAAACAGCGGATTGATCCACTGATCGAAGAAAGCCCGACGCTCTCTAGTTTGATCGCACCCGCACGGGCGCGCGATTCTGGAAACACCATCCTGGGTAAAGAGTTCCGTGGCGGCGTGCTGGTGATGACAGGCGCAAACAGCGCCGTGGGTCTGCGCTCAATGCCAGTGCGCTATTTGTTTCTCGACGAAGTTGACGGCTACCCGGGTGACGTTGAAGGAGAAGGTGATGCGATTGCACTGGCTGAGGCTCGAACCCGAACCTTTGCACGCAGAAAGATTTTCATCGTCTCGACGCCAACAATTTCTGGAACGTCGCGCATTGAGCGCGAGTACGAGCAAACAGACCAGCGACAGTTCATGGTCCCGTGCCCGCACTGCGACCACGAACAAGTCTTGGCTTTCGAACGATTGATCTGGGAAAAAGGACTGCCCGAGACGGCGCACTACAAGTGCGAGTCGTGCGAGCAGCCCATTTACGAATACCAAAAGACCGAGATGCTCGAGCGAGGACGGTGGCAGTCATCGATTCCGGATTACGTTGGCAAAACTGTGGGGTTTCACTTGTCCAGCTTGTACAGCCCGGTGGGTTGGCGCAGTTGGGCTGACATCGCTGCAGCCTGGGAAGCGGCGCAAGGATCTGCAACTGCCTTGAAAGCATTCAAAAACACAGAGCTGGGCGAGACCTGGGTCGAGCAAGGCGAAACCCCCGAATGGGAGCGTTTGCTGGAGCGACGTGAGGACTACCGAATCGGCACCGTCCCACTGGGGGCGGCTTTGCTGTGCGCCGGGGTGGACGTTCAGAAGGACCGCATCGAGGTTTCAGTCTGGGCATTCGGTCGGGGCAAAGAGGCGTGGCTGGTTGAGCACCGAGTGCTGGCCGGTGACACCTCCCGCGATACGGTCTGGCAGCGGCTTCGTGAAATGCTCGATGAGTCCTGGACGCATGCGTCTGGGGTGCAGTTACGTCTGAGTCGCATCGGCCTGGATACAGGATATGCCACCCAAGAGGCCTATGCCTTCGTACGCAAGATGCGTGACTCTCGGCTGCTACCCATGAAGGGTGTGGCCCGTGGTGCTGCACTTGTCGGGTTGCCGACCGCTGTGGACATGACTGCGGGCGGCAAGAAGCTGCGCCGGGGCGTTCGTGTCTATTCAGTTGTTGGTGGCATTGCCAAGCTGGAGTTCTACAACCATCTGCGCAAAACCATGGAAGTGACCGAGGACGGTGAGATCCTGTATCCCGCTGGGTACGTCCACTTGCCCAAGGTCGATGTCGAGTTCGTGCAGCAGTTGTGTTCAGAGCAATTGGTCACGCGCAGAGACCGCAACGGTTATCCAGTGCGTGAATGGCAAAAGATCCGCGAACGCAATGAGGCACTTGATTGCTACGTTTATGCACGGGCAGCAGCGAGCCTAGCTGGTCTTGACCGATACGAGGAGCGGCATTGGCGCGAATTGGAAAAACCTCTAGGTGTTACAGGGCCACCTGAAGACGCCCAATCAACCAAGCAAGAAGCCACCCCCAGCGGTGGCTTTGTTGTTTCTAAAGGACCACAACGCGGTAGGCGCTTGATTCGCAGCCGGTGGATGAACTGATGACGACCTATACCAAAGAGCATGCACAAGCGCTGCGAGAAGCCATTGCCAGTGGTGAACATCGGGTGACGTACGACGGTAAAACGATCGAGTACCGAACTGTTTCCGATCTCAAACTGGCCTTGGCAGAGGTAGAAGCCGCGCTGGCATCCGACAGCGGCAAAACCAAGACCCGTCAAATCCGGGTCACCACATCTAAAGGGTTCTGACATGGCCTTTTGGAAAAAACTCACGGCCTATGTGGGCTGGAATTCCGTTCACGAGGCTGCTGGCTCAGGTCGCAGGTCTCGTGTTTGGAATCCTGGTGATCCGGGAGCTGTCTCGGCGATGCTGGCCACGGGCAACCAACTGCGGGTCAAGTCTCGGGATCTGGTGCGCAGAAACGCCTGGGCGGCCAATGCGGTCGACAGCTTTGTCTCCAATGCCATCGGCACGGGGATCAAGCCGCAATCCTTGGTGGATGACCCCAAGTTCCGGGAGAAGGTTCATGCGCTGTGGTGGCAGTGGGTGGAGGAAGCAGACAGCAACAACCTCACCGATTTCTACGGCCTGCAGTCACTTGCATGTCGGGCGATGGTTGAGGGTGGCGAATGCCTGATCCGCATCCGCAATCGACGGCAGGAAGATGGCCTGAGTGTGCCGATCCAGTTGCAGATTCTGGAGCCCGAGCACCTGCCTTTGAACCTGAACACGATCAGTGCATCGGGCAACCAAATCCGTAGCGGCATCGAGTTTGATGCCCTTGGGCGTCGGGTTGCCTACCACCTGTACCGCGAGCATCCGGGTGATCCGAGCTTGACGGTCAATGGCAACGATCTGGTGCCAGTCCCAGCTGAGGAGATCGTCCATCTGTTTCGCCCCCTGCGACCTGGACAGATTCGCGGAGAGCCCTGGCTATCGCGGGCCTTGGTCAAGCTCAATGAGCTCGACCAGTACGACGACGCAGAGTTGGTTCGTAAAAAGACGGCGGCCATGTTCGCTGGCTTTATCACGCGTCAATCACCCGAAGACCAACTGCTGGGCGAAGGTGAAGCGGATGAAATGGGCGTGGCCATGACGGGTTTGGAGCCTGGCACCATGCAAGTCCTGGAGCCTGGTGAGGACGTGAAGTTTTCTGATCCGACGGATGTCGGTGGCTCGTATGCGGAATTCCTGCGGGTGCAGTTTCGCGCAGTCGCTGTGGCCATGGGCATCACCTACGAACAGTTGACCGGTGATCTGTCGGGCGTGAATTACTCGTCGATCCGCGCCGGTCTCCTGGAGTTCCGTCGCCGATGTGAAGCCATCCAGCATGGCGTGATCGTGCATCAGATTTGCCGCCCGATCTGGCGTGCATGGATGGATGCCGCAGTGCTCAGTGGCGCACTGACAGCGACAGGTTATGCCAAGAGCCGTCAGTCCGCCAGAGCGTGGCAGGCGGTGAAGTGGATCCCGCAAGGCTGGCAGTGGGTGGATCCCGAGAAGGAATTCAAAGCCCTCCAACTGGCCATTCGCTCCGGTTTGATGAGCCGCTCTGAGGCCATCTCGTCCTTTGGCTACGACGCGGAAACGATCGACAAAGAGATTGCGGCAGACAACGCCAGGGCTGATGCGTTGGGGCTCGTTCTTGATACGGACCCCAGGCAAGTGGCACGCAATGGTGCAACCAACTCGGCTGCTCCCTCGCTTCCCCCTGACTCACCAAGCGCGCCCTTGGTAGATCAGCAAATATAAAACCAGAGGACCTATGAACCACATCTCGTCGATGCCGCATTTGGCATCGCGAATCTTTGGCACGCCCCTACTGATTCACCCCAGAAAACTGGATGTGATTCTCTCGGTGCTTGGCCCCCGCTTGGGAGTGGCCATGTCAGACGATTCGCAACAACTCATCAAGCACTTGGCTGCGCAGGCCCCGCCTGCCAATCCAACCTCGTTGACATCGAACATCGCAGTCATCAGCGTGTCCGGCACTTTGGTGCGGCGAGCGGCAGCGGTCGATGCGGCCTCGGGCCTGACCAGTTACTCGGCCATCAGTGCGCAGCTTGCGCAGGCGGTTCGGGATCCTGCAGTCAATGCGATCTTGCTGGACATTGACTCACCAGGCGGCGAAGCCGGTGGTGCTTTTGATCTGGCAGACCAGATCGTGGCGGCTCGGCAGATCAAACCCATCTGGGCCGTTGCCAACGACGACGCATTCTCCGCAGCGTATGCCATCGCCAGCGCAGCCACCCGGGTCTATGTCACCCGAACCGGTGGTGTGGGCTCTGTTGGCGTGATAGCGCTGCATGTGGATCAGTCCCAGCGGGACGCCATGAGCGGGCTTCGCTACACGGCGGTGTATGCCGGGGATCGCAAGAACGACATGTCGCCTCATGCACCTTTGTCAACCGATGCGGCGCAAGCCCTGCAGGCCGAAGTGGACCGGCTGTATGGCCTGTTCGTATCGACGGTCGCAGCCAACCGAAACCTCTCAGTGCAAGACGTTCAAGACACCGAAGCCGGACTGTATTTTGCGCAAGACGCGATTGATGTCGGTCTGGCCGATGTGGTGGGGACGCTTGACGACGCACTGATTGCTCTGAGTGAAGAGCTCCAAACGAAAACGACATCCATCGCGCGAATTCAAGGTTCGGGCCGCAAGATGGGGATCTCCAAGCCCGGACCGTCCATGAAAAGGAGTGTTTGCATGCAAAACGATGCAACCCAAACTGCCGATGGGCAGACCAACCAAGAAGAGCAACACCAACCAGCCGACCAGACGGGCACTGGGCCCGCACAAGATGGCGATGCTTCGCAAGTTGCAGGAAGCGAAGCTGGTGCACATGTGCACGCCAGTGCTGTAGCCCAAGGCCACGACATCAAGGCGGCCAGTGCCCAGGTGCTTGCCATTGCCGAGATGTGTCTTCTGGCGGGCAAGTCCGAGATGACGGCGGCACTGATCGAGCGTGGTGTCTCGGTTGACCAGGCACGCAAGGAGCTGTTGGCGGCCAAGGCCTCTGGCTCTCCCGAAATCTCCAGCCGCATCTTGCCCGAGGCAGGAACCCAAACCCAAGCCAAGCTCGAAGACAGCCCTGTCGTTCGTGCCGCGCAGCAGCGCGCTCAAAAGCAGCGTGACGCAACGCAAGTCCCCCACCGTTGATAGGAGAACCTGATGACTGCCATTACCAATGACCTTACCTTGGGCGACCTGCTCAAGTACGAAGAGGAAAACCTGTACTCCCGTAACCAGGTCACAGTGGTTTCCGGACAAAACCTCAAGCTCGGGACCGTGATTGGTCGAGTGAGTGCGACCCAAAAGGTCAAAGCTCTCGACCCTTCGGCCACCGATGGTTCAGAGGTCGCCGCTGGCGTGGTGTTGCAAAGCATCGATGCCAGTGCCGCAGAAAAAACCAACGGCCTGATTGTTTCGCGCCAGGCCATCGTGGCCAATCACGCGCTGATCTGGCCAGCTGCCATCACCACGGAAGAAAAAACCGCAGCCATCGCTCAGCTCGAAGCGATCGGCGTCCTCGTTCGCCAAGGAGTCTAAGCAATGAACAATCCTTTCCAGTCCCCTGCGTTCTCGATGACGGCGCTCACCGCTGCCATCAACATCCTGCCAAACCAGTTCGGCAAGCTCGATCAGATCAACCTGATGCCTGCCCGCCCTGTGCGCTTTCGCCAAATTGCGGTGGAAGAGCGCAACGGTGTTCTGAACCTGCTGCCTACGCTGCCCGTCGGTGCCCCTGGTACGGTGGGCAAACGCGGTCGCCGCACGCTGCGCTCGTTCATCATCCCGCACATTCCTCACGACGATGTGGTGCTGCCCGAGGAGGTGCAAGGCTTGCGCGCCTTTGGCTCTGAAACCGACACTGAAACCATCGCGAATGTGATGGCCGAGCATCTGCAATCGATGCGCAACAAGCACGCCATCACGCTCGAGCATTTGCGCATGGGCGCACTCAAGGGCGTGATCCTGGATGCGGACGGTTCGGTCCTCTACAACCTGTTCGATGAGTTCGGCATTGAGCCCAAGGAATTCAACTTCGCGCTGAACAACGAAAAAACCGATGTGAAGAAGAAGTGCCTGGATCTCAAGCGCTACCTTGAGCTCAACCTCAAGGGCGAGTACATGACTGGCGTTCGCGTGCTGGTCTCGCCTGAATTCTTCGATCTGCTGACGGCTCATCCCAATGTGGTCAAGGCATATCAGTGGTACCAGGAGAGTCTGGCGCTGCGTGCAGACCAACGCACTGGTTTCACCTTTGCGGGCGTCACCTTCGAGGAGTATCTGGGCCAAGCATCCGATGTGGATGGCAATGTCCGCAAGTTCATCGCTTCTGGCGAAGGCCATGCCTTCCCCGAAGGCACGGTGGACACCTTTGCCACGTACTTCGCACCGGCTGACTTCAACGAGACGGTCAATACGCTGGGCCAGCCCCTGTACGCCAAACAAGAGCCTCGTGAATTTGGTCGCGGCACGGATCTGCACACGCAGAGCAATCCGCTGCCGATGTGCCATCGCCCTGGGCTCTTGGTCAAGCTCCTGGCCAGCTGATGCCACACGATCCGTTTGCCTTGGGTGTCAAACGGCTGTTCGCAAGTTTGGGATCCCCGGCGCAGTACAGCACTGTGGCTGGGGAGACCATCGAACTCAAGGTCATCAGCAAGGCACCGGATTCGGTACAGGAATTCGGCCAATCACATCTGGCGGTGACCTCGTATCGGTTTGACTTGCAAGCGGCAGATGTCGCCCAGCCTCAAGAGGGCGATCGCCTGACGTGGCGGGGTGTCATCTATGTCATTCAAGGCGATGCGCTGGTTGACCGTGATCGTTTGATCTGGACGGTGAGCGCCTATCCCTTGCCCGACTATCCAGCGACGGCGAGGTGAGCATGAGCGTGCGACTACTGGCTGCCCTGCAAGGCGATCTCTCCAAGATGATGGCGCAGGAACTGAACTCGGCTCGTGTGGCGGTGACCACAGGCGTGCGAGAGGCGACGCAAGGGCTCAAGAGTGAATTGCGCTCGCAAATCGAAGGCTCTGGCCTGGGCGTGCGTCTGGCCAATACCTGGCGTGGGGAGGTGTACCCGAAGGGACGCCCCAGCTTAGGCTCGGCGGGGCTTGTGTACAGCCGAGCGCCTGTTGTCGTTGCGGCGCACGACCAAGGTGCGTTGATCCGTTCGAAAAATGGATTCTGGCTCGCCATCCCGCTCCCCGCAGCAGGCACTGGGCCACGCGGCAAACGCATGACGCCTGGTCTGTGGGAGCGCATGCGCGGTCAACGACTGCGCTTTGTGTATCGCTCGGGCAAACCGTCGCTACTGGTAGCGGACAACTTTCGGGCCAAAACAGGCAAGCGCGCAGGCTTCGCGGCAGCATCTGCCTCCGCTCTGAAATCAGGACGGGGGCTGACCACAGTCCCCATTTTCTTGCTGGTACCGCAAGTCCAACTCAAGAAGAAATTCGACATCGCCAGTGCAGCCCAGCGCTGGCAAGACAGGCTGATGGTCTTGGTCACGCAGTCGTGGTCAGAAGAAAGCGCGGACACATGAAATGACGATAAAAACCAGCCAACGAGAAGCGGCGCTGGGGGCTTTGTTCACGCTGTTGGACGGCCTTCCCCTGCAGCCTAGCGCCATACGCAGAAATTCATCTTTGCCTGAACGTCTCAGCGAGCACGCCATGGTGTTCCTGCGAGATGGGGACATGACTCAAGTCGACGTCACCTTGTCACCTGTGACCTATTTGTGGGAGCACGCGGCAAGCATCGAAATCTATGTTGCACACCCCGAGGCCTCTGCCAGAGACGCGCGCATGGATGAATTGCTTCAGGCGCTGGGCACCTTAGTCTTGGCTGATCCGACCTTGTCTGGGCAGATCGATCACACCGAAGTGATGCCACCCAAATTTGAAGACGTCACACCCGAAGGGTCTGTGGGCATCAAGGCCTGCACGCTTGACGTGGTGATGCATTACGCGAGCAGCCATCCCTTGGCCTGATCGCCCACAAACCTTAACTACCTGGAGATTCACCATGGCTCGTGCATATGGCGCGAACGCCAGCCTATTGGCTGCGTTTGAACCCACCTACGGAACCACACCGACTGGAGACTTTGGAAAAATTCCTTTTGTCTCCACCACCTTGGGCTCAGAACAGGGCTTGATTGCCAACGATCTGATTGGACTGGGACGAGACCCGAGTGCGCCCATTCGTGACGTGATCAAAGTCGAGGGTGACATCGTCATTCCCATCGATCTGCGCAACATCGGTATGTGGCTTAAAGCTCTCCTGGGCGGTCCAGTGAGCCTTGGAGACACTGCGCACACCCACACCTTCGTTTCTGGCAACTCAGGTCTGCCGAGCCTGTCACTGGAGACGGGACTGCCGGACATCCCAGCGTACTTTTTGGCCTCTGGTGTGATGGCCAACTCGTTGCAGGTGAAGTTCGCCCGATCTGGCGCAGCGGATGCCACCTTGGGCCTCATTGCCCAAGGGGAGGTCAAGCGCACCGCCAGCGCAGACGTGACGCCCACCACTTTGCCGATCACCCGCTTCAATCAGTTCCAAGGTTCGATCAAGAAGAACGGTCAGTCCCTGGGCAACGTGGTCGCTGCGCAGTTGACCTATTCGAACAACCTGGCGCGTATCGAAACGATTCGCTCCGACGGAAAGATCGAAGGAGCCGACCCCACAGTGGCTAGCTTGACGGGCAACTTGGAGGTGCGCTTTGCGGATACGGAATTGATCGACGCCGCAACCAACAACACCCCGCTGGAGTTGACCTTCAGCTATGTCATTGACGCCACCAAGAGTCTGACTTTCATCGCGCATGAGGTCTACCTGCCAAAGCCCAAGCTCTCAATCTCTGGCCCCGGTGGCATTCAGGCCACCTTTGACTGGCAGGCTGCCAAGAACACCGCAGCCGGTCACATGCTGACTGTGCAACTCGTCAATGACGTGGTTGCGTACTGAAACCAAGAGGCAAACATGCTCAAACTCAATCTAAAGCGTGAGCCGTATTGGCTCGACCTGGTCCAAGGCGTGCGCATCAAAGTCAAGCCTGCGACCACCGCACTGGTCATGGCAGCTCGCCATGCGGCAGCCCTGATCGATGGCAAAGACCACGCGGCAGCTGGAGAGCGAACCGCCACCCTGATTACCGAGCTGGCCAAGGCTTCTATCTTGGCCTGGGAGGGCGTGGGTGATGACAAAGGCAAAGCCGCAGCCGTCACGCCTGACGGGATTGCTGCGCTCATGGAACTGTGGCCAGTGGCTGATGCCTTCGAGCGTGAATACCTGGCGGCGCTCTATCTCTTGGATGCTGAAAAAAACGGCTGAAGGCCCGCACCGAATGGCACTTCGGTGGCGGCGCTACGTACTGCGGTGCATGCGAGACGACCTGTCCTGAGTGTCCGTATCAGGTGAACTCGCCGCAAACCGAAGAGGGCTGGCAGGCCCTCGCTTTGCTGGATGTCTGTTCATCCCAAGTGCGCGCAGTTCAAGGCGCAGTGCTGGGCATGGACTTCAGCGCGTGGATGTCTGCCAGCCAGGCACTGGATGCAGAGCCCGCTGCCATGACCCATTTCTTTCCTGCCATTGAGGCGGGCCTGACGCAAGCATTGAACAAATCATCTCCGGACAACCCAAATGGCTGAACGTAACCTATCGATTCGACTGGCTGTCATTGACGGCGGCAAAGTCAAAGCCGAACTGGCAGACGTAGGCGAAGCCGGAGAGCGATCGCTAAAAAAGATCGAGTCGGCATCGCAGCCTGCCACCAGTGGTCTGAAGTTGCTGTCGTCTGCTGCGAATGATGCCAAGTTTCAATTGCAGGCTGCGACTGATCGTCTCGGTATGCTCGGATCGGTACTCGGCAAACTAGGCCCTGCAGGACTGATCGCCGGTGCCAGCATCGCAGCACTCGGTGTTGGCATGAGCGCCTTGGTCATGCCGGTGGCTCGGGTCGGCGACGAGTTCTTGAAGCTTTCGCAAAAGACTGGCGTTTCGGTTGAAGCGCTCACCGCGCTCGACTATGCGGCCAAGCTGTCGGACGTCACCACGGAGGGACTGACCAAGGCCCTGCAAAAGCTCTCGGTCGCCATGTTCGAAACCCAAGTTAATGGTCAAGAGGGCAGCGCCGCCTTGAAGGCCTTGGGCGTCTCGGCCACGGATGCGCATGGACAAATCCGTCCGACCGAAGCCGTGCTGCTGGATCTGGCCGAAAAATTCGCCGACATGCCCGATGGTGCGGACAAAGCTGCACTGGCCATCAAGCTCTTAGGAAAGGAAGGTCTGGCAATCATTCCGTTCCTGAATCAGGGACGCGAAGGCATCACGGCGCTGATGGAAGAAGCTCAACGCCTGGGTCTCGTGATATCCGAAGACGTGGCGCGGGCGTCTGAGGTCTTTAACGACAACCTAACCCGGCTGTCTGCCATTTTTGAAGGTGTGCAACGCCAGATCGGTGCGGCAGTAATTCCGATCTTGGCCGATTTCACCGAACAGATCGTACTGGCGCAGACCGAGACGGGTAGTTTCAGTAATGAGCTGCAACGCATCTCAGCCAACCGGGAGGCGACGATCACCTTTCTCGAGTCCGTGGCATCGGGACTGGCCTTCGTCGCCGAGTCTGCGGTACTGTTGAAACGCGTCATTGCCCAGCCCTTCGACAGTCTATCGGTGGTCGGCAAGGACATCGAGACCTGGTTCAAGAGTGACGTCTTGCGTTCGATGAAGTCTATGGGCTACGACCCCAAGGTCATCGATGCGGAAATCACCAAGCTGCAAACAGCACGTGATGACTATGTCCGTGCCTCCAATGATCGGCTCTTCAACATCAATCAAAACCCTGGCTACGCCGACCGAGTCGCCAAGTTCTTTGACGAGCAGCGCCGCACTGTCCGCGTCATGGGCCAAAAACTTGTGCTCGACACCGAGGCGCAGGCCAAGGAAGTCCAGGCGATCTACGACAAGTTCCTGCCGACGCTGCCGCGCAAGCCCAGCCTGACTCTGGATCTCTCCGGCTTCGAGAAACCCAAGCCGGCAGAAAAGCTTAATGAGGGTGAAGCCTTCCTTAATCAACTGCGCTCACGTCTGACACGTGCGCAAGAGGGCGAGGCCGCTGAATTGCGTGCCCGCGCCCTGCAGATCGAAGCCAAGGGTTACAAAGGTGTTTCCGTCGAAGCCGAGAAATACATCCAGGTGCTGGAATCCATCGAGCGCCAGAAAGAGAAAGACAAAGTCTTTGAGGCCTACGAAAAGGAAGAGGCCAACGCCCGCAAGATCGTCGAGAACCTGATCGGCGGCAATCGCCAGCGGATTGAAGGTGTGCAGCTGCAGCGCGAGATGCTGGACCTGTCAGTGAGCGAACGTGCCATTCTGCAAACTCGCACCGAGATGGAAAAGTCTGCTGCCACCGCGCGAAAGGAAGCCGGACAGATCCAGGACGCAGCTCTGCGCACTCAGGCAATCGAAGCTATCAACGACGCCCTCGCGCGTCAGTTGCCGATCATCGAAAGTCTGGTTCGTGCCAATGCCGATTACCAGCGTAGTGCTGAATTCGGTGCCCAATCAGCACTTCGGACCTACATCGAGGAGGCGACCAATGCCGCCAAGCAGGCAGAGCGGGCCGTCACGGGCGCATTCAAGTCCATGGAGGATGCACTTGCCCAGTTTGTGATGACTGGCAAGTTGGACTTCAACAGCCTGGCCAATTCCATCATCAGCGACCTGATCCGAATCCAGATTCAGCGAACGATCACCTTGCCCCTGGCGAACTGGGCCATGAGCCTGTTCACGCCGGCGGCCAGCACCGCACTACCCCTAGGTTCGGGTGACCTGATGGGAGTGAACGCTAATGTCGCTCACAGCGGCGGTCTCTTGGGTATTGATGGGCTGCCATCTCGGCACGTTGATGGCGCTGTGTTCGCCGGGGCATACCGTTTTCACACTGGGGGGCTGGTCTCGGGCGAAGTGCCAATCATCGCGCGCCAGGGTGAGGCCGTCTTCACGCCGGGGCAGTTGCGTGCCTTGGGCGGTGCCGTGGCGGGCAAGCCCCAGGTCAATGTGGAAGTGAATGTGATCAATAGAGCCAGTGGGGTTGAAACCCGCATTGAGCAGCAACAGCAGCCCGATGGCAGCACTCGACTCGATGTCATCGTAGAACAAATGGAAGCGCGTATGGCCCGGTCGATCTCGCAGGGTTCTGGATTGGCACCGACGCTGGAGCGACGCTATGGGCTGAATCCGGCCGCAGGAGCCATGCGATGAGGAGGCTTGGATGAATATCACTTGGCCCAACACGCTGCCACTGCCCCTGGTCGAAGGCTACGGCTTAACACCTCAAGAGGCGGTTTTGCGAACTGACATGGAGTCGGGTCCAGCACGCCAGCGACGTCGCTTTCGGCAAACGCCCACGCGCATCACCGTGCATTGGTTGTTTTCCGAAACTCAGTTCGCCCTGTTTGAGGCTTGGTACAAGTACCACGCCAACGAGGGTGGTCAATGGTTCGAAATCAACTTGGTCGGTGGCCTCGGACTTTTGCCCCATGAAGCCCGCTTTACCCGTCAGTTTGAAGCTCAGTTGCGCTCAGCTAGGCGCTGGGACGTCAAGGGCGAATTGGAGATCCGTGAACGTCCCACGCTCGATGAAGGCGCTCTCAACCTGCTGCTGGAGTTGGATGCGCAAGACATCTTCGGCATCGGTAGTGAACTGCACAAATTGGTTCACACAACATTGCCGTTTCGCATGCCCGCCACTATTTAAATACGGAAGTTCCCGATGAGCCTACAAACAGATCTGCATGATGCCGTCACACGTGTGGCTGTCGACAGCGTGTTACTGCATACCATTGTGCATGGCAGCTCCCAGGAGACAGTGACCACCGGAGGTGGCGATGTCGTCACAGTGGCCAAGCTGCTCAATGATGCCGATGCGCGCATCAATCTTGCAGCCCAAGGCCTTCTCGCCCGAAGCCAGTCAGCCGCACAGGATGCGCTGACCTCAGCGGAGTTGGCATCCAGTGAAGCCTATCGTTCTCAGTCGGCGGCTAGCCAAGGCGTCGCGCAGTCGAATGCCATCTTGCAAGTGGTGCAGACCAGCGGTAACCAAATTCTGGTTGATGCCGAGGCTGTACTTCAGCAAGTCGTTGCTCGCTTGCTGGCTGTTGGCTTGCCAGATACCTTGACCGGTGCGCGGGGCAAGCTCTTGAAGGTCAAGATCGATGAATCTGGCTATGAGCTGGTGAACACTGCTGCATTGCCTCGTTTTTATGGATTCCAGTTGTCCAGCGACGGCTCGGAGTTGCTGCTCACTGAGGGACGAGAGAGTGGATTTGATGCCCAGGTTTTTCTGTCTTGGAGCCTGGCTGAAGGTGTCACTTTTGTTATCCATGACAATGCGCTGGAGGTGCAACTATGAACCTCGATATCTCAGCGCTCGGTTATCGATGGTGTGGTATCTACTCCCCGTATCTCAGTTACCGCGATGGTGATGTGGTGTTCAAAGACGGTGGGGCCTGGGTGATCCGCCACGGGCAACCGCAGCCTTTCTCGCTTGGTCAGCAAGACGCAGTGCTCAAGGGGCATTTGCTGACTGGTGGCGCTTCCGTTGGCGGCATCGGCAGTATGGTGCTTCACTCCAATGGGGTGGACGGCGTGGAGTTCCGTTTCATGGCTGACCGTAACGGCACGATTGCAACCACCCTCATGAACACAGATCGCGCCGCAGCCGATTATCACAGCTCGAATTACTTCATGGCTGCTGTCATGAACGATGGTTCTGTCCGGGCATGGGGGCGCGCCATCTATGGTCAGCAGGGTACTGGCAATACCGGAGACATAGGCCGCACCTTCCCAGCTCGGGTGGCATTCCCACCTGGGACACCACGCATCGTGTCGGTGACCTGCTTGTGGGATGACACCTTCTTTATCGATGCCGAGGGTGGACTTTGGCACGCCGGGGGAAACAGCGGCTATGGCTCACCGACGGCGAGCGCCAATCCGGTACCCCGACGCGTCAATGGGGTCGGCCAATTGCCGGCCAACGCGGTGGTCAAACAGATGGTCACCGGCCATGACTGGTATGGCTACCGCATGCTCGCATGCCTGGATGCACAAGGCCGGGTCTATGTTTGGGGCGCCAATCAGCAGGGCAGTCTGGGCTTGGGCCACACCTCAGTGGTGACCTCGCCTCAACTAGTGCCCTTCACTGCGGACACCCCGATCAAAGCGGTGTTCCTGTCAGGCGGCACCTATGCCGCCAGTTACCTGATCGACACTGCTGGCAAATTATGGGTTGCCGGAGAAGCCAACTCTTGTGGCTTTGGCAGCGACCAATACACGCACCGCCTTTGGATGCCTTGGGGCACAGAAAAGCGGGTTAAGAAAGTGTTCTGCTCCGAGTCAGATGCTCATTGGGTGGCGGGCAGCCAGTACTACCGCAGTTATGGCGTCATTCTCGAAGATGGCGCGCTCTACCGCTGGGGTCATGACAGCGGTCAGACCTCGGGGATCTGGGGAACTGGATACACGGGGGACATCTACACAGGCCACGCCCTGTTTCCCTACAAGGTTCTTGATGGCGTGGTCGATGCCTATGCAATCTCGGGTGGCTATGGCCGAACGTTAGCTTTGATGCAGGATGGCTCGGTGCGGCATACCGGCAATAACAACTATCACATCGGCGGTGGCACAGATCGAACGACTTGGGCGACCATCGGCGGCGACTTTCTGACCCAAGTCACCAAACTGCGCATGTACGGCAGCAGCTATGGCTCATCGGCGATGGCACTTCGAGCTGATGGCAAAGCAGTGGGCTGGGGCATGGGTGGTGCTGGACAGTGCGGCAATGGCTACGCCGACTCTTCGAACACGCCCTCCCGCTTCGTTCTGATCGATCGACCGATTGTGGATTTCTCCCGTTCGGGAACGATGGGTTGCGGCGAAGGCGGCGAGTACCACAGCGGGGCCTACCACTTCCTCACGACTGATGGCCAGGTCATGTCGACCGGCCACGGTCAATACGGACAGACGGGTGACGACGACAGCGACCATCGCTTCGCGCCCTCGCCGATCCTGTTTTGAATCTCTTGAATTTCATTTCCCTGTTTCTTGAAGGAGCGCTCCATGGGAACCGTTTCTCTGGGCAAAATTGCCTTTACCTGGCGCGGCGCATACGACGCCAGCGCCACCTACGCCCGCCAGGACGTGGTCGGCCACAACGGCGATAGCTTTGTATGCCTCGCCGATGCCACCACGGGCGTAGCGCCGCACGCCAACTCCCCGGCCTGGGATCTGTTTGCACAAGGCACCCAAGGGGTCTCGAGCCTGCCGGGGGAAGTCATCTACTTCGATGGCAACCAACTGGTCGCCTTACCTGTGGGCCAATCCGGGCAGGTGCTCACCATCGGCGCACAGGGCGTGCCGGTCTGGGCGACACCCGACGTGCGCTCAGGCACCAAGGCGCTGAGATTGCCAGAGAACGCCAGCAACACACAGCCCAATAGCTACCGCCAGTTCGGCCTCATCATGACCGATGGCAGCATCCGCGCCTGGGGACGCAATGCCAACTGGAAGCTGGGCGATGGCACCACCTATGCACGTTCCTACCCGGCGCGTACCGCGTTTCCTCCCGGGTTTCCGGGGGCGGCCCAGCTCTATTACAGTCAGGACACCAACGGCTACTGCATCGACAAGAACGGGCAGCTGTGGGGCTGGGGCTATAACGGTTATGGCCAACTCGGTACAGGCAACACGACCAACCAGCCAGTGCCGTACAACATGAGCGCCAATGCCAGCAACTCAATTGCCGGAAAAACAGTGACCCAGCTGGCACTGAATTGCGGTACCGAGGGTTACAACAGCACCTTGGTCCTGTGCAGCGATGGCACTGTGCATGCTTGCGGCTACAACGGTTATGGCCAGCTGGGCTTGGGCGATACCACCCAGCGCAACAACTTGGTGCAATTACCGGTACTCGCCGGCATCACCCAGATTGCCGCCGGGCGCGAGCGTTACACCGCCTATTACGCCGTCAAGAACGATGGCACCCTGTACTCGTGGGGATACAACGGCAACGGGCAGTTGGGGGACGGCAGCAGCAACCAGGCCAACGTCGCCATGCCGCGTGCGGGTGGCAGTCTCGCCGGTAAAACCATCGTCAAGGTGTTCGGGGCTTATGTTCATGCTTTCGCATTGGACAGTACCGGTGCCCTGCATGCTTGGGGCACCAACGACTACGGTCAATTGGGAAACGGTAATCTTGCCAACCAGTTCACTCCGGTACAGGTGGCCACCAACGTAGTCGACGTTTACGCCGGCAGCTACGACTACCCGCTCACCTACCTCAAGAAAACCGACAAGACTTTGTGGGCCTGTGGCGCGGGCGCCTATTGGGGCAACGCCAACGGCAGCAACAGCGGCAACTTTGTGCAAGTGCCGGTGGGCAATACGGTGGTCAAGGCCGTGCACGGTGGCACCGGTTCCTACAACTATGGCGCCGCCTTATTGGAAAACGGCACCGTCTGCGCCTGGGGCTACAACGGCAATGGCGCGCTGGGACTGGGGGATGCCACCAACCGCAGCAGCGTGGAACTCGTGCGCATTGCGCAGCGCCGTGTGGTGGATCTCTCCTCCTACGGATCGAGCTCCGAGCAGGGCCTGGTGTTTCTGCTCGACGATGGCCAGGTGCTGGCCAGCGGCTATGCCGGTGAAGCGCAGTTACCCGAGGACGACAGCGAAACCAGCTACGTGCCTTACCCAGTCATCCTCTGAGCTGTGATCTCTGATGCCCAACGCTGCTTTATCAGAAGCCATCAAGGAGGCCTACGCCAGCGCTCCCTCTGAACAGATCATCCTGCATACCCTGGAGTTGCGACATCCGGCCTTTGTCGATGAGATAGGGCAGCTGGTTGCTATTCGGGTGGTGCGCGACACCGGTGATCTGTGGGCTCGGCTGGAATCGCAAGCCCCGCTGCAAGCCGGGGAGCGAGTGCAATTCGTAGCCATGGGATTTGAGCTGGATTTGCCGCCAGTGGACACCATGCCCGTGCCGGAAATCACCGTGACGCTGGACAATGTTTCGCGAGAGATCGTGCGACATCTGGATGCGGCGGCCGAGTCTCAGTCGGTGATTGAAGTGACCTACCGGCCGTATCTCTCGACCGACCTGGAGGGGCCGCAGATGGATCCGCCGATTCACCTGGTGCTGACCGAGGTCGAAGCCGACATCTTTCGAGTGACCGGGCGGGCGCGCATGCTGGACGTCGGCAACAAGGCCTTCCCCGGCATCAGCTACACCGCTAAAACCTTTCCGGGTCTGACCCGATGAACCCGACACCCTATTGGGCGACCGAGCTCATCGGTCGGCCCTGGCACGCCGGTGCGCGTGGCCCGGATGCGTTTGACTGCTGGGGGCTGTTCCTCGCCATCCAGCGTGACCATTTCGGCCGAGACCTTCCGGAAATCCCCGTCAATGCCAACGACCTGCGCGCCGTAGTTTCAACCTTTCGCAGCCACCCTGAGCGTCAACGCTGGGCAGTGGTCGTGCAACCCGTCGAGGGAGATGCGGTGTTGCTTCGCCAATCCCGCCACCCCGTACATGTTGGTGTCTGGTTGGAGATTGATGGCGGTGGCGTGCTTCATGCAGTCAAGGATGCTGGTGTGGTCTTCCAAAAGCTACCCGATCTCCTGCTGCATGGGTGGCGCGTGGAAGGCTTTTACCGTTTTGTGGAGTCACCGTGACTGAAGTCAATCAGAGTGCAGTCATCATGCTGCGCAACCCCTTTAAGCCAAGCCAGCGCGAAGTAATGGTTGCCCACGCCAACCAAACCATACGCCAGTGGCTAGGCACCCAGGGCATTGACCAATTTGATCAACCTACCATTTGCATCAAGAACGGCAACCCAGTCTTGCGCGGTGACTGGGCTGTTACACCCATTGACGGCGCAGTGATCTTTATCACCCTGCCGCAGGGCGGTGGAGGTGGCGGTGGAGGCGGTAAGAATCCGCTGCGCACAGTCTTGATGATTGCGGTGATGGTGGTAGCAACCGTCTACGGTGGACCCTTAGGCGCAAGCCTAGGTTTCAGCGGCAACCTGGCCACGGCCGTTGGTTCGGCCGTCATCATGACGGCTGGCTCGGCATTGGTCAGTGCGCTGGTTCCACTTCCCACGCCCAATATGCCTTCCTTTGCCGGGGCTGGGGGTGGTTTAGCCCAACCTTCGCCCACCTACAGCCTGCAAGGTCAGGGAAACTATGCGCGGCTAGCGCAGCCCATCCCGGTTGTTTACGGTCGCCATCTGGTCTATCCGGATCTCGCTGCCACTCCCTACGGCGAATACCAGGGCAATGAACAGTTCCTGCATCAGTTGCACTGTATCGGTTTGGGTGAGTACGAGATCGAGCAGCTGCGCATCGAGGACACGCCGATCACATCTTTTGAAGAAGTGACCTTCCAGATCGTGCAACCGGGTAGCACTGTGACCTTGTTCAACCCAGATGTTGTTACCGCTCCCGAGGTCGCCGGTCAGGAACTGCTGGCTGGCATCTGGACCGGGGGCTTTGCCATCAACCCGGCTGACAGCGAGGTTACGCAAATTGGCATCGATATCCTGCTGCCGCGAGGGCTGTATTACGCGAACGACGCCGGAGGCTTGGAAGTCCGCAGTGCCAGCTGGCGTTTTGAAGCGCGGCCGATAGATGCAGAGGGCTATCTGCTGGGCGATTGGTTTCTCTTGGGAAGTGAGAGCATGAATGCCGCAACTACTACGCCGCAGCGACTGTCTTTCAAATACCCCGTCAGCTCGGGCCGCTATGAAGTACGTGCCACGCGTTTGGATAGCAAGGACACCAGTTCCCGTGTTGGGCACGAAGTGCTTTGGGGGGAAGCACGAGGCTATTTAGCCGGTGGTGTCACATACCCTGACAACGTCACGCTGCTCGCCATTCGTATGCGTGCCACCGATAACCTGTCCCAGCGTTCCAGTCGGCTGATCAACTGCATCGTCACGCGCAAGCTTCCGGTGTGGTCGGCAAACTCTGGTTGGTCCTCAACGGTGACCAATCGATCGATCGCCTGGGCCTTTGCCGATATCTTGCGTGCCAGCTACGGTGCCAAACTGACCGATGCACGGATCGATCTTGCTGCCTTGGCCCAACTCGATCAAGTCTGGACCGACCGGGGCGATCAATTTGACGGTGTTTTCGATCAGCAGGTCACTGTTTGGGAAGCCCTGACCAGGGTGGCTAGGTGCGGTCGGGCCGTACCTTTTCTGCAAGGCGGCATTGTTCGCCTCGTGCGGGATGAGGATCGAGCGTTACCAGTGGCACTCTTCAGTCCGCGCAACATCGTCAAGAACAGTCTCAAGATTCAGTATGTAATGCCGGGGGAAGAGACGGCAGATGCGGTGACGGTGGAGTTCTTTAGCAGTCGCACGTGGAAGCCTGATGAAGTGACGGTGAGTCTTCCGGGCTCCAGCAGCACCAATCCGGCCAAGCTGCGGCTCTTTGGTTGCACTACCGAGGCCCATGCGATCCGTGAAGGGTTGTATGTGGCTGCCGCCAACCGATACCGCCGTCGCATCATCACCTTACGCACCGAGTTGGAAGGTTTGATCCCCACCTATGGCGACTTAATTGCCATTGCCCACGATATGCCTAGTTGGGGGGTGGGTGGTGAAATCGTCGCCTGGGATGCCGACAACCAAATCGCCACCCTGTCTGAGTCCGTTAGTTTCATGGATGGTCAGCCGCATGTGATGGCGCTGCGCCGTCGCGATGGCGGTGTCAGTGGTCCGCATACGGTGATATCGGGCCGTGATTCGCAGCATGTGGTCTTTGAAAAGTCGCCTGACATTCCCGTCGAAATTGGACTCTCGTCCGAGCGCACCCACTTTGCCTTTGGAGTGGCTGAGCAATGGAGTCTGCTGGCCCGAGTGATTGCGGTTCGTCCGCGCGGGGAGCAAGTGGAAATCACCTGCGTGGCCGAAAACTCACTGGTGCATACCGCTGATCAATCCTGATCTGAACTTGATTTTGTAACCGCCCGCCGAGGAGCAATCCCGGCGGGTTTCTTTTTGGAGAAATGAATGCCAGAACCGACAAGTAGTGGGGTTGCCGGAGCAGCGGTGGCCTACAAGGCGCTCGGAGGAACGGCAGTCGCTGCTGCGAGTGGTGCCACCTTGGCAGCCGTGGTGGTCATGCTGATGACCCCGCCTCGAAACAAGCGAGAGTGGGCCGTTGGCCTGATCAGCACGGTGGTGTCCAGCATTGGCGGTGGCGCAATTACCGTCGAACACTTTGGGCTGCATCACTGGGCTTTCTCAACCTTGGGTCTGTGTGCCTTAGGAGGGTTGATCTTCGCCTGTGGTCTTCCAGGCTGGGCAATGGTGCGGTGGATTTTTAACTTCATCGATGACAAGCGCGACGCTTCCATAGATAAGGTTGCCAAGGATGTAAAGGAGCTGCTATGAAGCCGATGGAGTTCATCGCGTTGATCGGTTCTTCCGCTCAAGCTACAGCGAAGCGAACGGGCGTATTCGCCAGCATCACGATCGCGCAAGCGGCGCTAGAGTCAGGGTGGGGTGAGTCGGGTCTGGCTAAGGTGGGGAAGAACCTCTTTGGCATCAAGGCCGATAGCCGTTGGCGGGGGGAGACCTTGATCTTGCAGACCAAGGAATTCATCCGTGGCCAGTGGGTTGTGATGCCTGCCAAGTGGCGCAAGTACGCCAGCTGGCAAGAGAGCATCGATGACCACGCTGCATTTCTCAAGCAAAACCCACGCTATCAGTCGTGCTTCCAATGTCTCAAGGCAGAGGCATTTGCACAGGCACTGGCCAAGGCCGGGTATGCCACTGATCCAGGCTATGCCGACAAGGTGATCAGTCTCATGAACCAGCACAAGCTGCAAGCTCTGGACGAGGGTACGTCATGAACTGGATCACACGTTTCCTGCTGGGCCACTGGGGCCTCATCTTGGGCGGGTTCTTGCTGCTCATGGCGCTGATTTTTGGCATCCAAATCGGACAAGCCCGAGTCCAGCGTGCCTGGGATGCCGAAAAGCAGCAGTCTGCATTGATTCAAGCAAAGCAAGAGCAACACGTTGCCGACACCCTTCATGCGCAACGAACCATCAATCAAGAGATATCGAATGAATTTCAGACAAAAAAAGGCTTGTTGGCTGGCCTGCGGCCTGTTTTGCGTGGCGGTGATATCGGGCTGCGCATCCAGCCCAGCCAAGATCCTGTCTCCTTGCCCATCGTTTCCACCACTGCCACAGGAGTTGCGGCAGCCCCCGCCTACGCTGTACCTGATTCCGCAGGCCTTGCGACCGGCATCTCCTGTGAGCAATTAGTCCGCGACGCTGCCGAAACCACCCTGATGGTTCTGGAGCTGCAGCAATGGCATGCCAGGCAGTCAGCGGCTGACGGCGCGCCCGCACCATAAACCTGTCATTGATACCTTAGACCCCGTCTTCTCTTTCCCAATTCCCATGGGTGCGACGAAGGCGGGGTCTTTTGTCGTTTCCGTCCAGAATTGACTTGGCTTCTGCTCGAAACAGAGCGTTCATGCTGGCATGCAAACCATAGACCCAGCTAAAACGCCCAGAATTCTGAGCAGTCAACAAGCCGCCGACCGCATGGGCTTGCCGGTGCAGGCCCTCTACAAATTGCGCGATGCCGACGAGCGCCTCTCCATCTCGCAGACCGGTCTGCAAATCGGCTATCAGCTCGAAGACATCCAATCCTACGAGCGCAGCGAAATGCAGCTGCTGGTGGAAAAAACACTGGCCTCAGAGCGGCCCCTGCCATTGATTCGCGCCATGGCGCAGCTTCTGCGTGCGCCTGTGCTACCTGCGCAGGAAACACTCGAAAAACCGTCGGCCCAGTCGTCCAATCCTTCGCCGCAGCCGGAGTCACCGAAACCAGACGCCAAACCCGCGTTAGTGCTTGCGGCTGAACCGCTGTCGGCGCAGGTGGCCATGGCCAGTCGCACGATGGATTGGTTTTTGGTGCGCAGCAAGCCGCGTCAGGAGGCGGTGGCGCTGACCAACCTGACTCGTCAAGGCTACGAGTCCTACTTGCCAATGTTCGCGGCAGAAAAAATAGTCCGGCGCAAACAGGCCATCGTGCAAGAGCCCATGTTCGCGCGCTATCTCTTTGTGCGGTTGGACACCACCGGGCAGGGGCAGAGCTGGAGCCCGATCCGTTCCACGATCGGAGTGAGTGAATTGGTCAGCTTTGGCAGTAAAGCGGCAAAGGTTGACGAGACCTTGATTGCCATGCTGCGAGAGCGAGAGGCATGGCAGTGCCAACAACCCAAATCCCTTTTTGCATCAGGCGACAGCGTGGTCATCGCGGATGGTGCATTCGTCGGTCTGCAAGCGATCTACCAGATGAACGATGCCGAAGGCCGGGCCATGGTGCTGCTGGATCTGCTCAGCAAACCGGTGGCCATGAAGATCAACGCAGCCAATCTGCGCAAGGCGGGCTGAATGGTCATGAGATTGGTCGCTTTATGTCCACAACCCGGTCGAAATGGACTTGATAGCTCTTGGCCTTCGAAGCAAACATGTCCGAAACAAAAGAGCTCCGAGAGATCATGACCTTGACTGAAAAGCAAACCTTCCGCGCCGCCCAGTACGTGCGCATGTCCACCGAACACCAGCAATACTCCACACTCAACCAGGCCGACAAGATCCGCGAGTACGCCGACAAGCGTGGCATCGAGATCGTGCGTACATATGCCGATGACGGCAAGAGTGGCCTGTCCATTGGTGGTCGCGCATCGCTGCAGAAACTGATCGCCGATGTCGAATCGGGCAACACCGATTTCAACCTGATCCTGGTCTATGACGTCAGCCGCTGGGGTCGGTTTCAGGATGCGGACGAATCCGCCTATTACGAGTACATCTGCAAGCGCAAGGGCATCAGCGTTGCCTACGTCGCTGAGCAGTTTGAGAACGATGGATCTCCCGTCTCCACGATCGTCAAAGGCGTCAAGCGCGCCATGGCCGGCGAGTTCAGCCGCGAACTCTCGGCCAAGGTCTTCGCCGGCCAGTGCCGCCTGATCGAACTCGGCTTTCGCCAGGGCGGTCCGGCCGGCTTCGGCCTTCGCCGGGTGTTGATCGACCAGAGCGGCGCCATCAAAGCCACCTTGAAACCCGGTGAGCACAAAAGCCTGCAAACCGACCGGGTGATCCTGGTGCCGGGGCCGGCGCAGGAAGTGGCCACGGTCCACCAGATTTACCAATGGCTGGTCGAAGACGACTTACCACTGTCTGATATCGCCCAGCGCCTCAACGACATCCCCATCCACACCGATCTGGACCGCCCCTGGACCTACGGCACGGTGCGCCAGGTGCTGACCAACGAGAAGTACATCGGCAACAACGTCTATAACCGCCACTCCTTCAAGCTCAAGAAAAAGCACGTCGACAACCCACCGCAGATGTGGATTCGCAAGCAGGGTGCGTTCGAGGGCATCGTTCCGCTTGACACGTTTATGGCCGCGCAGGAAATTCTGACGGAGCGCAGCCGCCGTTTCTCCGATGAAGAACTGCTTGAACACCTGCGATTGCTCTACCAGGAGCGTGGGACGCTGTCGGGCCTGATCATCAACGAGGCGCCGGCCCTTCCCAGCGCCGCCACCTACATCCAGCGCTTCGGCAGTTTGAGCAAGGCGTATGAACTGGTCGGCTTCCGCCCAGGGCGGGACCTGGAATTCCTCGAGATCAACCGGCGTTTGCGCCAGCTCCATCCCGAAATCGTCGAACGCACCCAGCACACGATAGCTGAATTGGGTGGCGATATCTGGCGCGATCCACAAACCGACCTGCTGCATCTGAATCAGGAACTGGTCATCAGCCTGGTACTCGCGCGTTGTCAGCAACTGCCCAATGGCCTGCAGCGCTGGCGCATCCGCTTTGACCCCAGTCGCTACCACCCGGACATCACGGTGGCGGTGCGCCTCGACCCCGGCAATGCCACCGAGCTCGATTACTACCTGCTACCGCGCCTCGATCTGCCCAACCAGGAATTACAGGTCACAGCTAGAAACAGCGCGGAAATCGAATGCTTCCGCTTTGACGACCTGAACTTCTTCTACGGCATGTCCGAGCGGGAGCGTCTGCAACGACGCATTTGACACCGCCAGCCTTCAACTCATCACCCAACCAGAAAGGAACCCCGCCATGACATCTCACCACCTTGATCCACACACCCACTGGAGGCCGCCATGCTGACCGGAATGCCAGAAACCGTCACCTTGATCCCGATTGCGCGGGTGGAGATCCTCAACTCCCGCGAACGTAATATGAAAATCTTCGAGGAGATCGTCGAAAACATCAAATCGATCGGCTTGAAGAAACCCATCACCGTCACCGAACGTCCGGGGGATGATGGAAATTCCAAGTACCTGCTGGTCTGCGGCGAAGGGCGTCTCAATGCCTTCCGCATCCTGGGCGAGACGCACATCCCCGCCCTGGTGGTCGACGTCAGCGATGAAGACGCCTTCATCATGAGCCTGGCGGAGAACATCGCCCGGCGCGGCCACCGGCCCCTGGAAATCCTGGCTGACATCGAAATCCTGCGCAAACGCGGCTATGACGCCGATACCATCATCCACAAGACCGGCCTCTCGCCCAAGTACGTCAAAGACATCGTCTTCCTGCTTGACCAGGGCGAAGAGCGCCTGATCGAGGGGGTGCAGCGCGGCGCTATCCCCCTGACCACCGCTTTGGAAATCGCCCGCGCCAAGGACGACGACGAAAGCCTGGGCGGAATGCTCCAGGAAGCTTATGAGAACGGTCAGCTCAACCGGCGCCAGATCATCGAAACCAAACGGCTGGTGGAAAAACGCCAGGAACATGGCCCTGGCTCACCCAATCCTGGCCAGATCAAACCGCCCACCTCGAGCTACAGCCTGGTGCGCACCTACCAGCGCGAAGTCGAGCGGCAACGCAAGATGGTCCTCAAAGCCGAGCACGCGCACCAGCGCCTGCTGCTGGTGGTGCAAGGATTGAAGAAGCTGTATGCCGACGAGCACTTCGTCAACCTGCTGCGAGCCGAAGGCTTGGACACTCTGCCCAAATACCTTGCTGAGCGTATCGACAACCTGAATGGAGCCATTGCATGAATCCCGCCACCAACACACAACGGGCACAACCCAACATTACGCCGATGTACCCCGGCATTCAGCAATCGGAAACTGATGACGGTCCCGATTTGCCGAAGGCCCCGCTCAACACCTTGCTTGGCTTCGACCTCGAGACCTACCAGATCCCGCTCGACACGTTGATGCCCAGCAAACGCATTCCGGACGGGGTGATGAGCACCCGCAAGTACAAGCAGGTGGTCTCCTCCATCCACGAAATCGGACTCATCGAACCCCTGTCTGTGATCCAGCATGACCCGGCCAAATCGGAATTCATCCTGCTCGATGGCCATTTGCGCGTCCTGGCCTTAAAGGACCTCGGCGTGCACGAAGCCCCCTGCTTGCTGGCCAAGGATGACGAAACCTACACCTACAACCATCGGATCAACCGGCTCTCCACCATCCAGGAGCACTACATGATCCGCCGCGCCATCGATCGTGGCGTCAGCAAGGAACGTTTGGCCCGAGCCTTTGGCGTGAACCTGAGTTCCATCAATCGGCGTATCAATCTGCTCGAAGGCATTTGCCCGGACGCGATAGCCCGTCTGCAGGACAAGCAGTTCACGCCCGACGTGACGCGGGTGCTGCGCAACATGAAAGCCGCCCGGCAGGTGGAGGCGGTGGAACTGATGGTGGCGAGCAACACCATCACCGTGGCCCATGCCGACGCCTTGCTCAAGGCCACACCGCCAGAGCAGCGCACCGACTTCAAACCCTCGGAGCGTGACAAGCAACTGGCCCCCATCGAGCAGATCGTCAAACTGGAAAAGGAAATGAGTCAGGTCCAGACCCAGTACAAAGACGCCGAGGAAAACTACGGCTCCGACCTGCTCAACCTGGTGGTGGCCAAAGGCTACTTGACCAAGCTGCTCGGTAACGATGCCGTCAGAAGCTACATCACCCGGCACGAACCTGAAATCCTTGAGCATTTCGAATTGGTGGTGAATACGGTCAGCATGGAGGAGGCGGTGCAGCAGCAACTCGAGGCCGATGGCGAATTCGAAGAGGACCCCGACAGCAACGACCAACCCACAGTAGAGAGCATGCCTACCAATTCCGAAAATGACAACGAAACCCTAGCCGCGGGAGACAGCACCGCCACCGAATAGAAAAGCCAGTTGAAATGACCGATGGAAATGTCATTGCCGAGCTGCACTACCGAGGGGTAAAATGCTAACAATAAAGATAACCTTCGGAGGTGGCGATGCACTGGTATCTCGTTCATACCAAGCCCAGACAGGAAAAGTGCGCCCTGGACAACCTCCATCGGCAGGGTTATCAGTGCTATCTCCCGACTCTCCCCTCAGAAAAACTCCGCCAAGGGCTGCTGACGGTGGCAGACGAGCCCCTGTTTCCGCGCTACCTGTTCATCCGACTGGGCATGGGCGACACGGCCAAGAGTTGGGCGCCGATCCGTTCGACCAAGGGCGTCAGTCGTCTGGTCAGCTTCGGGATCGAACCCGCGCGGGTGGATGATGGTCTGATCGAACTTTTGCGAACACAGGAAGCGTCGGTGCAGACTGAGCCGGAGCGGCTGTTCAAGGCTGGCGAGCGCGTACGTCTGACAGAAGCACCGTTCGCTGGCATCGAAGGTATCTACCAAATGGCTGATGGCGAGCGTAGGGTCATGGTGCTGATCGAAATCCTGAGCAAGCCTGTGGCCGTGCGTGTCGCGCCGGTTAGTTTGCGTAAGGCGAGCTGACAAGCCCGCACCGTTTATTGCCTGTTTGGCAAAAACCCTTCTCAAAGTCATGACGGTGTGGCACAATTCCGTTCGTCCGTCGAACTTGCGGCAGCACCTTTTGCCACACTTTATTGCTCCGGACCTCCTGCTAAAACCAGCTGACCGCGCTTGCTGATCGTGAAACGGCATGGCGGTAGCGTGCCTGAATCACCTTGAGCCTCGTATCCCCACTTCAGAAATTGGCTGGTTTCCAAGAGGAAATCCAGTTCGAAGTTCTGCGCCGTTTGCATCAAACGCCCCAGGTAAGTCAGCGTGCGCTGGCCAAGGATCTGGGGGTGGGGCTTGGCACGATCAATTTCTGCTTTCAAGCCCTGGTTGAAAAGGGCCTGGTCAAGATGCAGAACTTCAGCCAGAGCAAGAACAAGCTGCGTTATGCCTATTTGCTCACGCCGGCCGGGATGGCTGAAAAATCCAAGCTGACGGCGGAGTTTCTTAAGCGCAAAGTCGCGGAGTATGAAACGCTGCAAGCCGAAATTGAGTCTTTGAAAGCTGAGATAAACTCCTCGAAGGGTAGCTCAGAGTGAAAATCGCCATTGCTGGCACCGGCTATGTTGGACTGTCGAATGGCGTGTTGCTGGCGCAGCACAGCGAAGTGGTTTGTCTGGACATCCTTGCCGAAAAGGTGGCGATGCTCAACCGCAGGGAGTCCCCGATCGAGGATGCAGAGATCGAAGACTTTCTGAAGCACAAGCCTCTCAACTTCCGCGCCACGCTGGACAAGCAGGAAGCCTATGTTGGAGCCGACTACGTCATCATCGCCACGCCGACCGATTACGACCCCGAGTCCAACTACTTCAATACCCGCTCGGTCGAAACGGTGATCCGCGATGTTTTAGCGATTAATCCGCAGGCCGTGATGGTCATCAAATCCACCGTGCCCGTCGGTTACACCGCCAAGACGCGCGCGGCCTTCGGTACTGACAACCTGATCTTCTCTCCCGAGTTCTTGCGCGAAGGGCGGGCGCTCTATGACAACCTGCATCCCTCGCGCATTGTCCTCGGCGAGCGTTCGGAGCGGGCCGAGACCTTCGCCCGGCTGCTGCAGGATGGAGCTATCAAGCAAGATATCCCCGTGCTGTTCAGCGACAGCACCGAGGCAGAGGCCATCAAGCTCTTCGCCAATACCTACCTCGCCATGCGCGTGGCTTACTTCAACGAGCTCGATACCTACGCGGCGACGCATGGCCTCGATACCCGCCAGATCATCGAGGGCGTTAGCCTCGACCCGCGCATTGGCAACTTCTACAACAACCCCTCCTTCGGCTACGGCGGCTACTGCCTGCCCAAGGACACCAAGCAGCTTCTGGCCAACTATCGCGATGTGCCTCAGAATCTGATTCACGCCATCGTCGAAGCCAACACCACGCGCAAGGACTTCATTGCCGCCGAGATCATCCGCCGCAACCCCAAGGTCGTCGGTGTCTATCGCCTGATCATGAAGGCCGGTTCGGACAACTTCCGCGCGTCGAGCATCCAGGGCATCATGAAGCGAATCAAGGCCAAGGGCATCGAAGTCATTGTTCACGAGCCTGTGCTAAAGGAGGTGGAGTTTTACAACTCTCGCGTGGAGAACGACTTGGCGCGATTCAAACTCGAGGCCGACGTGATCATTGCTAATCGCAGTGCGTCAGCGCTTGCAGATGTCGGACATAAGGTGTTCACGCGCGATCTTTTCGGGGCGGACTAGTGAGTCGATTGTTAATTACGGGTGGGGCTGGCTATATCGGTAGCCATTCCGCTGTTGTGCTATCAAAGATAGGTCATCAAGTAGTCCTGTATGACAACTTATCCAACAGCAGTCGTGCCGCCCTTGAAAATCTAGACCAAATCGTTGGGCAGCACATGCCTTTTGTGAAGGGTGATGTGCGCAACACCGAGTTGCTCGCATCTACGCTTGCATCCCACAGCATTGATGCAGTCATTCATTTTGCTGGGCTTAAGTCAGTTGGTGAATCTACCGACAAACCGATTGACTACTATGCCAACAACGTACAGGGCGCGATCAGCTTGCTTCAAGCCATGCAAATGCAAAGAGTCACGACATTAATTTTTAGCAGCAGTGCTACTGTTTACGGCAATCCGCAGTACCTCCCTCTTGATGAGACTCATCCAACCAGCGCCACCAATCCTTACGGCCGCAGCAAGCTTCAAATCGAAGAGATGTTGCGAGACGTTGCAAAATCAGACCCGAATTGGCGGATTGCATGTCTGCGCTATTTCAATCCGGTAGGGGCGCACGAAAGCAGCCTTATTGGCGAAAGTCCCACCGGCATACCCAATAACCTGATGCCCTATATTGTGCAAGTTGCTGCCGGCCAGCAAGCCACATTGAGCATTTTTGGTGACGATTACCCTACGCCTGATGGCACTGGTGTCAGGGACTACATCCATGTAATGGATGTGGCCGAGGGGCATGCTGCTGCATTGGATTTTTTGTCAAAAACCAATGGATGGCATGCTATCAATCTTGGAACAGGAAATGGTCGCAGCGTGCTTGAGATGGTCGATGCTTTTGAGAAGGCATCCGGCCGCAAAGTACCGTACAGAGTGGTAGCGCGCCGCGTGGGTGACGTAGCGGAGTGTTACGCCAATCCTCATAAATCTGATCAATTATTAGGCTGGAAGGCTGCACGTAATTTGGATGATATGTGCGCAAGTAGTTGGCAGTTTCATAAAGCGACTGGATTAGCAGTCTCTCAATAATATTTAATGCATTGCTTGATCTGCATTGAATCTAGTTAATTAAATAAATTATAAATGTAAGTAAAGAGCAAAAACATCTGGTAATTCATCCAAAAAAGATAAAAAAGTCAAATTCACCATTCATCATGAATTCAAAAAATTATACCCATGCAATTATGTTTCATCATTTCCATGGGTTAGGGCATCCGCAGGTTCAGGGATCAATATCTGGAGTTGAATTTGAAGAAATGCTTGATTGGCTCTCGAGCAGATTTACGATACTTTCAGCGCCCGTATACCTTGAAAAGCTTAAGAAAGAAAGCTTGCGTCCTACTGATATTTGTCTCAGCTTTGATGATGCGCTTCTTTGTCAAGCTGAGGTAGCGGTTACAGTTTTAAATAAACGTAATATACAGGCATTTTTCTTTGTATATTCGTCCCCGCTTGTTGGCAAACCCGACCCCCTAGAAATATACCGGTATTTTAGAACTGTTGAGTTTTCCGATATAGGTCAATTTTACAATGAGTTCTTCAAAGAGGCAGAGGGCTTGTATGACGAATCAATTTTTGCTGCGAAACAAAGCTATGATTCAACGTCATACCTTAGCGCATTCCCGTTTTACAGCGAGAGCGACAAATGGTTCCGCTATCTGCGCGATCAAGTATTGGATAAAGAAAAATATGATTTTGTCATGAACCGTTTGATGGATCGATATAGATTTAATCAAAAAGAGGCATCGACAAAACTTTGGATGAATGATGATCATATTAGGCGGCTAAGCGAAGCCGGTCACATTGTGGGGCTTCACTCATACTCCCATCCAACAATGATTCATAAGCTTTCGAAGGAGCGACAAGCTGAGGAGTACGTTGCAAATTTTGAACACCTTTCTTCGGTGCTGGGACATAATCCAATTGCGATGAGTCACCCCTGTGGAAATTATGGTGACGAAACATTAGATATATTAAAAAAAATGGGAATTGAGGTGGGTTTTCGTAGGGATAGTAGCGTAACGTCTATTACTTCTAATCTTGAGGTTCCAAGAGAAGATCATGCAAACATCTTGAGGCAGATGAAACAATGAAAATAACAGTTTTTACCAGCAATCAACCTAGGCATATTGCGTTGATTAAGCGGCTTGCTGCAATCTCAACTCAGACGTTTGCTGTCCTCGAATGTAATACGGTGTTCCCGGGGGCGGTGGCTGACTTTATTAAAAAAACTGAAGTAATGCGGCAATATTTTGACAACGTAATGCGCGCTGAAAGATATTTTTATGGTGATATCGGCTTTCTCCCGAATAACGTTCAGACGGTTTCTGTAAAAAGTGGCGATCTGAGTCAACTGAGCAAAGATGTTCTTCTTGAGGCTCTCTCATCGGATTTGTATGTGGTTTTCGGGGCGAGCTACATTCGAGGTTGGCTTGTTGATTTTTTGGTTCAAAAAAAGGCAATCAACATTCATATGGGAGTGTCGCCATATTATCGCGGTGCTGCTTGCAACTTTTGGGCTCTGTTCGATCAAAAACCTGAATATGTAGGGGCTACTATACACCTCCTCTCAAAAGGGCTTGATAATGGCGAGATGCTTTATCATGCGCTGCCTACCTTGGCTGATGAGGACCCCTTTCTCTTTAGTATGAAGGCTGTGGAGGCGGCACAGATTTCGTTAGTGGGAAGGATTGAGTCGGGGGATTTATTCCGAATGAATGGAGTGCCACAGGATAAGAGTGTGGAATTAAGGTATACACGAAATTCAGACTTCACTGATGAGATTGTTGCTGAATTTTTTTCTTTGGGCTTGAGTAATGCGGCGTTGGCTGAGCAATTAAAAGAGTCAAGAGAATATTCTCTTATTTCACCATTCTATCTTTGAGCAAAAAAATCTGAAACTTGGAAAGTTTAATGTAATGATTGATTTAAATTTCAAATTTGTCGCATCCCATCGAGATGTGTATTTGCCCGCATTCCGTATTTTTTCAAGAAGGGTTAGTATTTCGCACCTTCTCCCTAAAGTTTCAAGATTAATTAATAGGTATTTATATCGTTTAGGTGTCGCATCGTGCCTCAATCGCTACGATAATTCATTTACCGTTTACTCATCCCGTGCGGATAAAAAGCTTTATCATGGATTTGGAGAAAATGATCTTTTCATCAACTTTGGTTCCGGGGCATTTTTCCACAATAAATGGAAGAATTATGATTACCCAGGGCAGTCTATCTACTATAAGTGTTTGCAAGGTGCGGAGAGTCGCGACTTTTACGCAATAGACTTATGCGCTGATTCATTGGTCATTCCGGAAAAAGATGCTTCTGTCTCATTAATTTATTGCTCGCATACGCTAGAGCATCTAGAGGAGGCTTCAGCGAAGCATTTTTTAAAAGAATGTCATCGAATACTTAGGCCAAACGGAGTCATGCGTATTGCATTGCCAAATACCAGAAACGATGCTTATTTTTACGACTGCTTGAGTCGACAATCGAAGTGTGTGGAAGAAATTAAGACTAATTATCTAATGAGCGCTGCCGGGCATATATTGTCTGATGCAAAACGCATTGCAAAACACGAGATAGAAGAGCTGTTTCGAATGGCAGATAACGAGAGCAAAAGGTTCTTTGAGATTATGAAGGAGAAAGATAAGTCTGCTTCAAAATTTGATGGCTCCAATCCGGAGCGGCATATTACCTACTGGGATTTTGAGGGGCTGATGGCTATTGCGGAGAAGATTGGGTTTAAATTCTTGGCTCCTGTTTATCCGGGGGCATCAATGGCTGCGCCGTTTACAAATATTAATGTTTTCGATAATACGGAACCGCATCAATCATTCTACGCAGAAATAGTGAAATAGGAATATGCAATTTAGTTGGGTGGGTCTACTATTTCGGCTTGATCAAGCTGCTGTCTCATGATCAAAAATCATCCGGTGCTTGCTCTGATTCCCGCCCGAGGCGGCTCAAAGGGCATTCCGCGCAAGAACTTGACCCCAATCGGGGGGCGTCCGCTTGTTGCATGGACGTTGAAGGCTGCGATCGGCTCGCAATGCATCGACCAGGTCTGGCTGTCTTCGGATGACGTCGAGATCCTCGAAGTCGGGCGAGTGCTTGGTGCCCACACGCTGCTGCGTCCGTGCGCATTCGCAAACGATACGGCCAGCGCCATGGTGGTGGTCGAACATTTCTTGGGTTCATTACCGGACGAAGTGGCTAAGCTCGACCCCTTCATTGTCTATTTGCAGCCAACGTCTCCCTTGCGTACAGCAGCGCACCTCGACGCTGCTTTCGCGCAAATGGAAGCTCAAGGCGCCCACACGTTGATTAGCGTGGTCGCGGTGGAAACCTCACCCTTCAAGACCTTCAAGGTTGGCCGTGACGGTCGACTCCAGTCCTTGTTCGACGAGCAGCTTTCGAATGCCCGCCGCCAAGACCTGCCCAAGACCTTTACTCCCAATGGGGCGATCTACATCTTTCAACGCTCCGAATTTCTCGCACACCGAGGCTTTCCATCGAACGGCAGCCTCCCATTTATCATGACCGCCGAGGACAGCATCGACCTCGACTCGCCGGACGACCTCAATCGCTTGACGCATATTCTGGAGAACTCACGTGGCTGAATTTGAAATCGCCGGCCGTCGGATCGGACCGAATCTCCCACCCATCGTCATTGCCGAAATTGGCATCAATCACGAGGGTTCGCTCGATCTCGCCATTGAAATGGCAGATGCCGCGATCGATGCGGGCTGCGAAATCGTGAAGCATCAAACGCACATTGTTGAAGACGAAATGTCCAGCGAAGCCAAAGGGGTCATTCCCGGCAACGCGGATGTTTCGATCTACGAGATCATGGAGCGTTGTGCGCTCTCCGAAAGAGACGAATTCCGTCTGATGCAGCATGTTCAATCGCGTGGCGTCATCTTCATCAGTACACCGTTTTCGAGGGCTGCAGCCGAGCGACTGGCTAGATTCGATATCCCGGCATTCAAGATCGGATCGGGCGAGTGCAACAACTACCCCCTAGTCCGTTATGTCGCGCGCTTCGGCAAGCCGGTCATCATTAGTACTGGCATGAACTCCATCGAGTCTGTTCGCCCCTCGGTCGACATTCTTCGCAAGGCAGGCGTACCCTACGCACTGCTGCATTGCACGAACGTTTATCCGACGCCGCCCGAGCTTGTTCGGCTCGGTGCAATGCAGCAGTTGCAGAATGCTTTTCCTGATGCAGTAATTGGCCTATCTGACCACACGACCTCCAACTACACCTGTCTTGGAGCGGTGGCGCTGGGCGCCTCAATTCTCGAGCGTCACTTCACGGATCGAATGGACAGGCCCGGCCCGGACATCGTCTGCTCAATGGACCCACAGGCGCTAAGCGACCTGATCCAAGGATCAAAGATCATTTTTTCCGCCCGGGGGGGAGAAAAGCGACCAATCGAGGCAGAGGCTCCAACCATCGCTTTTGCCTTCGCTTCGGTGGTTGCTACGGCTGACATTCAACCTGGAGAGATGTTGAATGAGGCTAACATTTGGGTCAAACGACCTGGAGGAGGAGATTTCGGTGTCCTTGACTACGATCAATTGCTTGGAAAAGTGGCCCAGAAATTAATTCGCAAGGGATTCCAGATTAAGGCAACCGACCTTGTGTGTAGTTGATGCTTAGAGAAATGAGTGTTGTCGTCACCGGTGCATCAGGTTTTTTGGGTAAGCGAGTCGTCGAAGCCCTTCGTATCCGATCCGTGAATGTCTATCCAGTCGCAAGAACACTAGAAGCAGGCATCTTTCATGTGGAGAATTACGATCAGGCGCCGTTAGCAGACGTACTAATCCATCTCGCGGAAGATCCGAATCGTGCGAGGGTGAACGCCGCCGGTACAGAGTACGAGAAAGAGGTGCTCAGAACACTGGCTGTATTGCTGAATAAAGGCTACAAGACTGTTGTATATGCATCGTCGGCATTGCTGTATGGGGATAGATGCGTCGCACGCCACGGTGTGAATGATCCAGTTGAGGTGGTGGATACCTACACTAATGTCAAAAGGCAGGCGGAGCTTGCTGTCCTTCGGCATGAGCGTGGCGTGGTTGTGCGCTTGGCCAATCTTTATGGCCCAGGTATGTCTGGAACGAATGTTGTAAGCAAGATCCTAGGGCAGTTGGATAGTGCATCGCCTATGCAAGTCTGGGATGACAGCCCCATTCGCGATGTGCTTTGGGTAGAAGATGCCGCCGCAGGTATTGTTAACATTGCGCTCCATGCTGAAAAGTCAGGAATATTCAATCTAGGAAGCGGCGAAGGAACTTCTATCGCAGCTTTAGCGCAATTGGCAATGAAATTGAGTGGGCAGGAAAGCAGGACGCTTGAAGTGACAAATCCGGGTAACGGCTCCTCGGTACTTGTACTGGATATCGATCAAACCACGCGTATTTGGGGCTGGCAGCCCCGTGTAACCTTACACGAAGGTCTGAGTAAACTTATTGAAAATGGGTCGCATGTATGAAAAAGAGAATCATCGCCGTCTTTACTGGGAACAGGGCCGAGTATGGACTTCAATATCCAATTCTTAAGGCAATCGATAAACACCCGAATCTCGACTACCGCCTCCTCGTATCGGGCGCCCACCTGGACTCAAACTTTGGGCGCACCCTAGATGAGATTCGTGATGACGGCTTCCGTATCGAAGCCGAAATCAAGATTGAAATGGATGCTGATTCATTAATCGCTACGGCTCAGGCAATTGGCTCCGGTGTACTCGAGATTAGCAAAGCTCTGGCGAAGATCAAGCCGGATCTAATGATTGTGTATGCAGATCGTTTTGAGGGCTTGGCAGCGGTAATCGCGGCCAGCCAAACCAATGTGCCGACGGCGCATGTCGAGGGTGGCGACTTGACGGAGGGAGGAGCGCTTGATGACTCCGTGCGACACGCTATGACCAAACTCTCCCACCTGCACTTTACGACTAATGCCCAAGCAAGCAACCGCATCCTAGCCATGGGTGAGGAAGCCTGGCGCGTCCACACGGTCGGATTCCCCGCCATTGATCTGATCGCCGAGGGCCGCTTTGCATCTCAGACGGAAATCGTGGAAAAGCTGAGCGTCGATCTGTCACGACCCTTGGTGCTTTTCACCCAGCACTCAGTCACTACCGAGTTCGACCGCGCCAGCGAGCAGGTATTGCCGTCGCTTGCAGCTATCGAAGCGCTGGCGGACAAGGGGGTACAAGTCATTCTGACCTACCCTAACAACGATGCCGGCGGCAAAGCCATCATTGGTCAGTTGGAAGCGTTCAAGGAAAAGGCGGTTCCCGGCACGCAGGTGCATCGCTCGCTGGGCCGACACATTTATCACGGCGTCCTTGCGCTAGCTAGGAATCCGGGTATCCGAGTGACTTGCGTTGGCAACTCATCATCGGGGCTCAAGGAAACACCAGCATTTGGCTGTCCGACGGTCAATATCGGCTCTCGTCAGGAAGGTCGTTTGCGCGGCGAGAACGTCGTCGATGCAGGGTATGACAGCGCAGCCATCCAGGCGGCCATAGAGAAGTGTCTATTTGACGAACCCTTCCGTGCACTTAGCCGCGCAGCGCCCAACCCCTACTACCTGGGGGACGCCGGCCCCAAGATCGCCAACGTGCTCGCCTCCGTCCCCCTCGACCAAAAGATGATCCGCAAGAAGATGACGCTGCGTGGCGAAGCGCAGGACGGATGGTATCGATGACCGAAACGCCGTTGCAAATGGACGCACGGCTGGTCGATGCGGTCAATGCGATCGAGTCGACGCATCGACGCATCGCCGTTGTCGTCGATCAGGATCAGTGCGTCATGGGTACGCTGACGGACGGCGACGTCCGGCGCTGCCTCCTGCGCGGAGGGACGCTCGAAACACCGGCGGCTGAGGCCATGAACCGGAGGCCTATCACCTGTACGACGAGCAGCAGCGATGCGCATATTCTCGAGTTGATGAATCAGGGAAATATCGAAGCCCTGCCCTCGGTAGACGATGAGGGGCGCTTGGTCCGCCTCGTTCATATCACTGACATTTCGGATCCGCAGAGCCACTTCGATGGTCGCGCCGACTTTGCCTACGCAGTCATCATGGCCGGTGGCGAGGGCATGCGCCTGCGTCCCATTACGGAAACCATTCCTAAACCCATGGTGGATATCGGTGGGCTCCCGCTCATCGAACATCAAATCCGCCGCCTCATACGTGCCGGCATCCGGCATGTATATATCTCGCTCAACTACCTTGGACATGTGATCGAATCTCACTTTGGAGACGGATCAGCTTTTGGCGTCAGAATTCGCTATCTGCGTGAAGATAGGAAGCTAGGCACAGCTGGCGCACTCACACTGCTGCCAGAAAAACCAGAGGCCCCAATTGTCGTCATGAATGGCGACATTTTAACAACGTGCGACTTCAATGGCTTGTTCGACTTTCATATTTCCCACGGTGCTGCGGTGACGGTAGGTGCCGTGGATTACCACGTCAACATTCCGTTCGGTGTCATTCAGTCGGAAGGCCCGCGCGTAACCGGGCTGGCCGAGAAGCCGTCGCAGCGATTCCTCTGCAACGCCGGTATCTACGCAGTATCGCCAGAGGCCCTCGACCTTCTGCCCGGTATGCAGTTCTGGAACATGACCGACATGATCGAGAGCTGTATTGCATCCTCGCGGCAAGTGGTGGTGTTCCCGGTTCACGAATACTGGAGCGACGTCGGCACTCCGGATGACCTAGAAAAGGCGCGTGCCTTTATCAGGGAGCGACCGCACTAGCTCACCTTGAATAATCAGATCTGACTCGCAATTGGCGGCACTGGCTATCTCACTTTCTCATCTTCAAAGCTAGGCTTATCTAGAACTAATATAACGTAAAGAAATGAACATCATCGAAAATATTTCTGGGAAAACCGTAGCTGTTACTGGCGCTGACGGCTTCATCGGAAGTCACCTCTCCGAACTCTTAGTGCAATCAGGAGCTAGAGTCCGAGCACTGGTTTATTACAACAGCTGGAATGAATTGGGCTGGCTGGGCGATGCCCAACAGAGCCTCGTTGACCAGATGGAATTGGTCAACGGCGATATCCGGGATACCGAACTCATCCGCAAATTCGTCAAGGGTTGCGACTATGTCTTCCACCTGTCCAGCCTGATCGCCATACCCTACAGCTACGAGGCACCGCGGTCGTATATCGACACCAACGTAATGGGCGCAATCAATGTGCTGCAGGCCTGTCGCGACAGCGACTCTCTTACACGCCTCGTGCACGTCTCGACCTCCGAGGTTTACGGCACGGCCCAGCAAGTTCCGATTTCTGAAAGCCATCCGCTGGTAGGGCAATCTCCGTATTCCGCCAGCAAGATCGCCGCGGACAAGATGGCGGAAAGCTTTTATCTGTCCTTCGGCCTGCCCGTCGTCACCGCCCGCCCTTTCAACACATTCGGGCCGCGCCAGACCGCTCGCGCGGTGATCCCGACAATTGCAAGCCAACTCGCTGCCGGCGCCAGCAAACTGACCTTGGGTGCGCTGCATCCGACGCGCGACTTTAACTACGCAACGGATACTGCCGCCGGCATGCTGGCATTAGGTTTATGCCCCGCGGCTGCAGGCAAGGTAGTAAATATCGGCTCAGGCGAAGAATGGTCGATCGGCGAGACCGCCAAGATCCTCTGCGAGCTGTCTGGCCGCGAGGTTGAAATCCAGACTGACGACAATCGCATCCGTCCGGAAAATAGCGAAGTATTTAGATTGCTGGCAGACAATTGCCTTATCCACGAGCTAACGGGTTGGAAGAGTCGGGTGAGCTTTCGCGATGGGTTATCAAATACACTGGAATGGATTCAGCGAAACAAACACTTATTTAATCCCGAAAGGTATTCAAAATAAGTGAAGGCTTTATGAAACTGTTTCGTAAGTGGCAAATGTTCAAAAATAAAAATTTACGGGCATTGCCACTGATTTGGCTTATTACTTGAAAATGCTCAATAAAAATCTGAAATCTACGAAAAGAAAAGTTTCAAGGTGTTTGGGTGAATTTCATTAAAAGTATGTCGACACTTGAAAAATCAAAATATTGAAAATCAATGAATATATCAGCTGCCAGCAAATTGCTGGGTGAAATTTACCGTCTAGTTGAAAGTGGCAAGCAGTCGTTACTCCAAGTGGTTGCAATGGGCGCAGTCTTGGCATCTATTGATTTGCTTGGTCTATATTTGTTAGGAAAATTTGTCGCGATGACGGCAGCTTCCGAGTCTGCTCTGAGTTTGCAAGCCTTTGGTTGGTACCTACCGGTCTCATACGACAGAGCGGCAATTATTTTAGGCATTGTATACGTCGGCCGTGCTATTTTAGGTATTGGAGCTAATCATAAAATTAATCTTATAGCAGCAAATCTGGAGGCGGATCTTAAAGCAACTATTCTATTGCAATATCAAGTCATGCCATATGCTGAGAGGATGCGGCGTGGTATTGGTGAAATGTCAGAGGCCGTAAGTGTATGGACCGCCAGTTTTGTCAGGGCAGTTTTTTCCCCTTTGTCTCGCTTTATTTCTGAATCGATTATTTCCATAACCATCAGCGCGTATTTTTTATATTTATATCCCAAAGTGATTTTGTTTTTTTGTGTCTTGGCAGTCGTGGCGGTTATATCTTACGATATGTTAGTGAAGCGCAAAGCCAACGCAAGTGCTTCAGCATATCGTCAAGCTTCGACGCAGTTGTCGGAGGAGATTCAAAATACGTTGTCGGGATATAAAGAAATTATTGGGTTTGGTTTGCCTCGATTTTTTTCTAATAAAATTCATTCTAGTGCGAGGAAAATGTGTGGATCACTAGCCAAGGCAATTACCTTTGCGCAAGCTCCTCGTCTGGTGATTGAGGCGTTCCTAGTGGTCTGCGCTGTAGTTGTTTTGTGGGGCATGACCTATGTTGGGCGAGATGTTCGCGCTGAATTACCGAATATTGCAATGATCGCTGTTGGAGTGATGAGAATTTCGTCTTGGTTCAGCCTTACGACAAGTATGCTTTCAAATATGAGGCTATATCGTCCAATAGTTTCATCGCTTGCGCTTGATTTGGGGGTTGGCGAGAACTCTTTCCTGGGACCCGCAGTTAAGCCGGCTAAGACAGTTGCATCGAGAGAAATGACTTATTTGTCGGCAGAAAATATTTCGTTTGCTTATGACGAAAATCGAAGAATATTCTCCGGATTAGATTTCAAAATTGAAGCAGGTGATCGTGTGGCAATCGTTGGACCTTCCGGCGCAGGTAAGACGACACTATTAGACGTAATGATGGGGCTAATAAAGCCTACGACGGGTGGCGTTACGGTACATATCTCAGATGGCAGCTCGCAGGGAAATTTATTGGGAATTGGTAGTTATCTTTCACAGTCAACCTTTATTCTCAATGATACCGTAAGGCGAAATGTGGCACTTGGCGTTCCAGATGAGGAGATTGATGACGAAAGAGTAAAGATGTCTCTTCGACGTGCAATGCTCCCAGAGTTCGCTGAAGAGATGGGCCTAGAACGAGTGCTTGGCAGCTCGGGGGCATTAATTTCCGGCGGGCAAAAACAGAGGGTTTCAATTGCTCGCGCTTTCTATTTCGGGCGAAGCGTTTTTTTATTTGATGAAGCTACAAGCGCATTGGACTTACAGACGGAGTTAGAGATTATCCGTGTGCTTTTTGACATGGGCCGGAATATCACTCTGATTGTCGTGACGCACAACCAAGATCTTGTGGCGAAATTTAATAAAAAAATTGAAATTACCGCTGATTTTTCTGGAGTGGATACTTTGGCGTATCCGAACAAGGTCGGCCACTCATCTGGATTGCTGTAGAGTGGGTGTTATTGTTTATATTCCAACTGGGCTCGCTTCACCAGAGCTCGAAATTTTGCTAGCAAAGGCGCAGTTTGCAATCAATGCAGGCGCAAGGACCACTGTTGTCACTTGTGCAGGGGGTGCGGGGTACGCTTGCTCATTGAATATCTATGGCTTGCGCTCGCTATGCAAGGTCTGCAAAAGCGTCACCAACCGGGGCGTGTCAAAGCTTCAAGGAGTTTACGAACACGTACAGACGCCTACGATAATTTCGGTGCCGCCAAGGATTCGCGCTCGCGCGGCCCTTCTGATGACGCGTCAGGCAATCAAAGCCCACAGTTTTGAAGATGTCGATGTTGGTCAAGCCGCGTACGCTAGTTACATCGGACTATCGCGAGACCAAGATCTAGAGGGCCGCTTGGCTGGTTTCTCGCTAAACCGGCTCTTAGCCTCATCGGAGCAGCTGCTTCCGTGGTTCCGAGAGCTGATACGGACCCGCCAAGCAAAGCGTGTTGTTCTGTATAACGGTCGGCACAACCAATATCGCCCCTTGCTAAGGGCTGCGCAGCATGAGGGCGTTGAAGTTGATGTCATGGAATTTTCAGGTAGGGATTGTCAATGCGTCTATACCTATAACAATAATTTGCCCCAGATGCTCGATGTGCTCTATGCCTGTATAGAAGTCACTTGGAAAACATTTAGCGGCGATGTTGAGCAATGCTGCAGGGACTACTTTACCTTTAAGCGTACGGGCGTCGTTACGAACGGCGATCGGTCTTTCGTGCTTGGTCAAACCAAAGGGATGTTGCCGTCGGGATGGGATGCGACGAAGCACAACGTAGTCATTTTCAATAGCTCCGAGGACGAATTTGCCGCGCTAGGCGGGGAGTACGATGAGACGATCTACTGTAGCCAGACCGAAGCAATCACACGATTATGTCAATCGGTGAGTGATGACCCGGATCTCGTGATCTGGCTTCGTATTCATCCGAATCTTTCTGGAGTCCTCTGGAGCTTCGCGCGGCGACTACTTCATCTGGAAAAGTTGCATCAGAATGTTCGCGTCATTCCCGGTAACTCGCCGGTGAGTTCTTATGATCTCCTTGACGCCTGTGACACCGCGCTAACCTTTGGCTCGACAATGGGGGTCGAGGCAGCTTATTGGGGTAAGCCCTCAATACTGGTAGGCCGCTTCATTCACGAGCGGTTGGGATCGCTCTATACGCCTAAGACGCACGAAGAAGTGGTGAGATTGATCCGGCAGCGAAATCTACCACCGCTTCCTTTAACGGGAGCGCTAAAGTTCGCCTTATTCTGGAGCAAAGGGGGGGGGGGGATACCACACTTTGAGGGTAATCGAGACAAGGGTTTTACCTTCAATGAATACAAAGTTACCAAGACGAATATTGAGACGGCAATTTATAAAATTGCGAAGTTAATCGAAAAAACTGTTCTTGGTTATCTTCTAAATTACGGTTTGGGTAAGACGCGTAGCCAAATGCGCGCAAATGTGACGAATGCATTATCTGATCGCTGAAAGCGTCGCTCTTAACCCTCATCTTGAAACAGCAGGTGAACTTGCGCTTCGATTTCGTGACGAGGGGCATGAAGTTAGTTTCACTTGGTTGGGTGACGACTTACCATGGTCCGACTGGTGTCTCCCGGCAGTTGCTCGGTTGCTCGGATGCTCACTAGAACGACGGGTGCGGCGATTTATGGGCTTGCTGGGACAAGAGGGGATCGTTGTTTACAATCAAGTGACTCCAAACGATGGGCGGCTTGGACGTGCCCTGATGTGGGCTGCAGATTTTCGCGGTGATACCGAGGCGCTGAAAAATTATCGCTTGGATTCGGCAAGGCTCGGGATGGGGGCTGTTTCGTCATTGATCTCTCTTCATGGAGACAGTCGATACCGCGCCGACCTGAATCAGGAAGAGGTGCATCAATGTCTTGCAGCAGCGGCTCTGGTGTACGAGCGCGCTCGGTCGGTAATTGAGTGGGTAAGGCCAGACGTTGTTGTAACCTTTAACGGAAGGTTCGCAACATCCAAACCAATTGTTGCCGCGGCAGAGGACTTTGGCATTCGGACGTTGCGTCATGAGCGAGGCAGCAACTTCCAGCGTTACGAAATTTTTGAAGACTCGGTGCATAGTTACGCTTACAGGCGTCAACGTATCCGGGACCTTTGGTCATCCACACCTCATGAGGAGCGTACGCGGAATGGACATAAATTTTTCGAGCGCCGTCGTTGCGGGGACGGAATTGGATGGTATTCATTTACTGACCATCAACAGCGTGGTATGGTCCCCGCGAAACTTGAAGGTGTGAGACGTGTTGTCTATTTCTCTTCCAGCGACGATGAATATGCAGCTACGACCGATAAGTGCGAGTCTGGTCCTTGGTCAGATCAATTGGCGGCAGTGAAGGCGTTAATTCGATCGATCGATGCTGTTTTAGGCATAGAGCTTATAGTACGTATCCATCCACATCTTAGCAAGAAATCTATTTTCGAACGGGCTCGCTGGATGAGGCTAGCAGGAGTCAATGTAAAGGTGATTGCCCCCGATGACCCTGTCGATTCCTACGCGTTGCTAGACTCTGCAGATGTGATCTTTTCCTTTGGATCGACCATAGGAATGGAGGCAGCTTATTGGGGGAAACCCTCTGTGCTTTTGGCTCCCTGTTTATATTCGGACTCGCCGGCTGTAATTTGCCCGAAAAGCGATTCGGATGTTCAAGCGTTACTGTCTTCTTCGGACCGACTTATGCCTCCATCGCGAGAGCAGTGTCTTCCTTATGGTAACTACTTCCTCAGCTACGGTACTTCATTCAAATTCTATAAGCCAACGTCGCTGTCGGAGGGGGAATTTATTGGGGATCGCTTGGGCTGGGACCCAGCGCCGGTGTACTGGTTGCGCAAACAAGGCCTAGGAAGATTTTATAGGAGCTTGGTAAAAAAATGGATCTGAAACGTGTCTTGGTGACGGGTGGGGCAGGGTTCCTGGGGTCGCATTTATGCGAACGTCTCTTGGCGGAAGGGCAGGAGGTGCTATGCGCCGATAACTTCTTTACAGGGCGGCGCAACAATGTCGCGCACCTGTTGGGGAATCCCCGGTTTGAGCTAATGCGGCATGACGTGACATTTCCCCTCTATGTCGAGGTGGACCATATCTATAACCTTGCTTGCCCAGCGAGCCCAGTTCACTATCAGTTTGATCCAGTCCAGACTACCAAAACCAGTGTCCATGGTGCAATCAATATGCTGGGCTTGGCCAAACGTTTGCGGGCACGAATTCTTCAGGCGAGCACTTCGGAGGTTTATGGAGATCCGGAAGTGCATCCTCAGACAGAGGCTTACTGGGGGCGCGTCAATCCAATTGGCCCCAGATCTTGCTATGACGAAGGCAAGCGCTGTGCCGAGACGCTTTTCTTTGACTACCACCGTCAGCATGATCTAGATATCAAGGTTGTGCGTATTTTTAACACCTACGGCCCCAGAATGCATCCCAACGATGGCCGAGTTGTGAGCAACTTTATTGTGCAGGCCCTTAAGGGGCAGGACATCACCATTTACGGTGACGGCAGTCAGACCCGCAGCTTTTGTTTTGTCGATGATTTAATTGAATTCTTTGTTCGGTTCATGAATACCGAAAAGGGAGTTACTGGACCTGTGAATGCAGGCAACCCTAGCGAGTTCACGATGTTGGAGTTGGCAGAAATGGTGCTGAGCATCGTCGGCGGCAAGTCCAAGATCGTATATCGCCCATTGCCGCAAGACGACCCGAAACAGCGTCAGCCAAATATAGGCTTAGCTAAAGAAATGACGGGGTGGCAGCCGAAAGTCGATTTAATGGATGGCTTGAAAGAGACGGTTGCATATTTCAAATGTCAGTTTTCAGTGTAATTTCTGACAGAAGATGAAGTATTTCGAGGGCATGAGATTGTTCGCCAAAATGGGTCTTCGGCAGCTTGTGATATCTAAATTTCACAACCTTAGAGCTAACTCCGAGATGCCGTCATTTTTTGAATTTTCATTTGTAGGTTGGGCTACTGCTTCGATCTTTTTTTCTTTTGTGCCGGGTAAGGAGATTGTTGCCTATTGGGCGATGTTGGGATGTTTTCTGACTTTTTTGGTGTGGGAATGGCCGCATAATAAGCAGTTAGACCGGATTGTGCCGACGATCCTGATAGCGATCCTGATTCCGCTTGGTTTGCATCTGCTGATTGGGCTTGCCCAAGTAGCGCATCGTTTTTATGAGGTTACTATCGTCGGAGTATTTGAGAATGCTAATGTTAGAGGGCATATTTCAATCGGCGTCAAGAATTTGTCTATTGCTTGTACCTTTTGTGCTGTTCTTGGCCACCAGATTACAAAATATTATGTGCGTCATCGCAGATTTGGTCTCGTGATCATTGCCTTGTCAGTGAGTATGCTCGGGCTCTTAAATTCATTAATTGGAATATTCTCCTATTTTATATTTATCACTTTTGAAATAATTGGGAATTGCTGGAGGCAGAAATCCGTTTCCAATATTGGAGCAGCTACAATATTAAAATCTATTCCCAATGAATTGGTTGTGGGCACATTTGCTTTGCTGCTGACATTTCCGATTTCTGGTGGGCTTGAACGTGTTCAGCAGCTGCCATCAAGCTTGATGGCCATAGAGCAAAAAGAAACATACCAATCATGGGTTGAGCCGACGAAGTTTTATTCTGAGTTCTGTTCAAATGAGTGCGAAGTAAATGCGTCGGTTTATTACCGGGGGGCATGGGCAATTTTCGGGTTGCAAACGATTGTAGAGAATCCGATGGGCTTGGGAAACGTCGAAGAGCCTCTGAAAGCGGCTCTTCGAAAGAAGTACCCCATGGTTTCTGACAGTAGTCTGCCGAACGACTTTCATAGTGAGTTAATTGGCTTTGGTGTGCGTTACGGTATTGTGATGTTATTAGTTGTTTTAGCGATCAGTATGTGGATGTATGCACGTCTATTTTTGAAGTCTCGTGATAGTGATTCTGCCCATCTCGCATTAGGTTTCTTAGTCATCATCTTCACAAGACTAGCATTAGATTCGATTGGCATGGGGGGCGTTTCTGTAGCGTTATTGTTGTTACTTCTTCTGTCCATTATTTCAATAAAGTTCGAGGGCTTTCGGGGAGTCTAAGTGGCTACTAAACGTATATTGCTACTCTCTAATCTACCGACGCCCTATCAACTTGACTATCTTGAACAGTTGTCACAGCTAGCAGAGGTTCGGGCAGTATTTTTGTCATCCAGCGAAGCAAACAGGGACTGGACGTTGTCATCTCGAGCATGGATGCGTGTCCTGAAAGACGGTGACATAGTTACGAAATGGAACGAACTCTTGCCGGAGCTTGCCGAGTTCAAACCGAGTCATGTCATTGTCGGTGGCTATCGACTGCCTTTAGCAAACCGGCTGAAGTTGTACTGCTGGCAAAACAGCGTCCAGTACTACTACTGGCTTGAGAAGCCTTTACCAGCAGAGGGTATACGTGCAATCCTGCGTTCATTGGTTTGGCGTGTGACACTACCTTTTTCTGATGGCGTGCTCTGCATCGGTAGTGAGGCTGTCCAAGCTTACGGGAAGTATGCTCATAAGACGTTCAATCTGCCATATTCAATTGATATTTCCCGCTATCGCGTTAGAGAACCCCGTATGCCGGAAGGTGTCCTGCGCTGTCTTTTTGTGGGGCAATATATTGAGCGGAAGGGCGTTCGCGAGTTGCTTGAAGCATTCGCGTCTATCTCACCTGGAGTCGCAGAACTGACGATGGTTGGCTCGGGAGACTTGCTTCCATTGGTTGAAAAATTTGCCGGACGTAACGCGAATATTCGCAACCGGGGTTTTGTCGAGCCTGCGGCTCTGGCGGAACTATTTGCTGCACATGATGTGTTTGTGCTTCCGTCCCGGCATGACGGATGGGCGGTAGTGGTGGCTGAGGCCATGGCGGCCGCGCTTCCCGTCGTAGGGACCCATATGACAGGCGCTTTTGTTGACCTCGTGGCGCCTAATGGATGTGGAAAAGAATGTGAGGTTGATGCTGAGACGATCCGTGTCTCCATTGAGGCGTATGCGGCGCATCCAGAATCCGTCTTGAGTGATGGATTGCTCGCGCGGCAGGTGTTAATGACTTCGCCAGCCGAAGCTGGAAACGCGGCGCGGTTGCTTATGCATATGCTGGAGCGCCAAAGTAATTAAAGTCACCTTTCCGCGCAATCTCAAGAGCCGTTATCACGGCCGGTTAGCGGAATTTGCGGCAAAGCGAAGTGAGTTCAATGTTTTTATTTGCGAGGTCAGATAATCCGTGATTGATGGTGTTCCTTTGCATCTGGCCATCGATGCCAGCAACATCCGTCAGGGTGGTGGCATCACACATCTATCGCAGATGTTGGCGGCAGCTGAGCCACTCGCTGCGGGAATAAGCCAAGTCACGGTTTGGGCACCGCGCTCCACAGTGGATCAACTACCTGTCCGGCCGTGGCTGACAATAACATCACCGCCCTGGATTGAAGGGGGATTGCCGCGTCGCGTGCTGGGGCAGCAAATCCTCCTTAAACGAGAGATTTTTCGCAGAGGCTGTGATGTTCTGTTCTCTCCTGGTGGAACGATTCCAATAAGGCGGGGTATTCCAGTAGTAACAATGTCTCAGAATCTTCTGCCATTTGAACCGTTTGAGGCTGCGCGTTTCGGGCGTTGGAGCCCCATGCGCCTCAAAATGTGGCTGTTACGGCGTGCTCAGTCGTGTTCTTTTCGTGCTGCCGACGGCATGATCTTCCTCACACAATATGCACAGGAGACTGTTTGCCGGTGGATTGGTGGGGTCGAGGAGCGGTCGGTGACGATCCCACATGGCATAGAGCGGCGATTTTCATTGTCTCCTCGCCGTTCACGGCCAACGGTTGAGTTGTCCGTGGAAGAGCCGTTTAAGCTCCTCTATGTCTCAATATTGATGCCTTACAAGCATCAGGTCGAAGTTGCTCGAGCCATCAGCGACTTGCGCGGTGAAGGATATGCCGTCCAGGCTCGATTTCTGGGGGGCGACTGGGGTCACTACGGCAGAGAATTTCGTGAAACCCTGCGACAACTTGATCCCGCAGGCGAGTACCTCGAATGGCCCGGCAGCACACCATATGACAGACTGCATAATGAATACGGCGTAGCGGATGCCTTCGTGTTTGCGTCAAGTTGCGAAAACCTTCCGAATATCCTAATCGAGGCTATGGCGGCTGGATTACCAATTGCTTGCTCGGATCGGGGACCGATGCCGGAGGTGTTGGGTAATGCGGGGATTTATTTTGATCCTGTTCATAAAGATTCCATTGCGAATGCTCTACGCAGGCTTATTGATGATGCAGGTCTGCGCGAGCAAATGGCGGCTAGCGCGTGGCGGAAAAGCAATCTCTATTCATGGGAACGTTGTGCCCGCGAGACGCTGGCCTATGTTGCGGCTGTTGCGCGCAGAGCAAGAATGTTTAAGGAGACTCGGAAATGAGCAAACATGTTCAATAGCAAGATACTTTTGATTACGGGTGGCACTGGATCATTCGGAAATGCGGTGTTGAGGCGATTTCTCCGGTCTGACCTGAGCGAGATTCGTATCTTTAGCCGCGACGAGAAGAAACAGGATGACCTGCGTAAGCGGTACACAGACCCCAAGCTCAAGTTTTATATTGGGGATGTGCGCGATCAGCGCAGTGTGGCAGCCGCAATGCGGGGTGTGGACTACGTCTTCCATGCCGCAGCCCTCAAGCAGGTACCCTCATGCGAGTTCCATCCCATGGAGGCCGTGCGCACCAACGTGCTGGGGACCGAGAACGTGCTGGAGGCGGCCATCGCGGCCCGCATCAAGCGCGTGGTCTGCCTGAGCACGGACAAGGCCGTCTACCCCATCAATGCCATGGGCATCAGCAAGGCCATGATGGAGAAAGTCATGGTCGCCACCAGCCGCAACTTGGAGGGTACGGTCATCTGCGGTACGCGCTACGGCAACGTGATGGCGTCACGAGGTTCGGTGATACCGCTGTTCGTGGACCAGGTGCTGGCGGGCAAGCCCATCACCGTGACCGATCCGGGCATGACGCGCTTCATGATGACGCTGGAAGATGCGGTGGACCTGGTGCTTTACGCCTTCGAGAACGGCCGCAACGGTGACATCTTCGTGCAGAAGGCACCGGCGGCCACGGTGAGCGTACTGACGCAGGCCCTGCTGGAACTGCTGGGGCACACGGGGCATGCCGTGCACGAAATCGGCACGCGGCACGGCGAAAAACTTTTTGAGACCCTGCTCAGCCGAGAGGAAATGGCTTGCGCCGAGGACCTGCGCGGCTACTACCGCGTGCCGCCGGACAGCCGCGACCTTAACTACGCCAAGTTCGTGGAAGTGGGCGAGCGCCGCCTGACCCAGAGCTCCCACGGCGAAGACTACAACTCGCACAACACCACGCGCCTAGACGTGGCCGGCATGAAGGCCCTGCTGCTCAAGCTGGACTTCATGCACCGCATCATGCGCGGCGAACCCGCTGTCGCGGAGGACTGATGTCATGAAGGTGCTGATTACCGGGGCTAACGGTTTTGTAGGCAAGAACCTGCAGTTGCGCTTGAGCGAGCGTAAGGACGTGCAAGTCGTCTATTTCACTCGCGAGCACGGGGTGCAGCAGCTGCCCAGCCTTTTGCATGGCGTGGATTTCGTTTTCCACCTGGCGGGCGTGAATCGGCCGGATGACCTCGGCGAGTTCACAGTCGGCAACGTCGATCTGACGCGTGCGTTGTGCGGCGCGGTGGTCGATGCGGCGCGTGCCGGTGGTCGCCGGATCCCCATTCTCTACACCTCCTCGACGCAGGCCGCGCTGGACAACCTCTACGGCCGCAGCAAGCGCGGGGCCGAGACCGCACTGCGTACGGCCGATCCCTTGGTGTCTGCCCATATATTCCGGCTGCCCAATGTGTTCGGCAAATGGTGCCGGCCCAACTACAACTCCGCCGTGGCCACCTTCTGCCACAACATCGCGCGCGGCCTGCCCATCCAGATCAACGATCCGAAGGCTGTAGTGACCCTGGTCTACGTGGACGACGTGATAGAGCGTTTCCTGCAGCTGATGGACGGCGCCGATGTGGCCGTCGGCGCGGACGGTTTCGAGACCGTCGCACCGCAGTACACTGTGACGGTGGGTGAGCTGGTGCGGCAGCTGGAGTCCTTCCGTGACAGTCGGACTACGCTCATGACGGATCGCGTGGGGACAGGTTGGCTCCGTGCGCTGTATTCGACCTATGTAAGTTATCTGCCGGTCGAGTCCTTTGAATATGAGGTACCCCGCCACTCGGACCCGCGCGGCGTTTTCGTGGAGATGCTCAAGACGCAGGACAGCGGCCAGTTCTCCTATTTCACGGCGCACCCGGGCGTGACCCGGGGTGGCCACTACCATCACAGCAAGACGGAAAAGTTTCTGGTCATTCAGGGCGAGGCGAAGTTCCGTTTCCGCCATATGCAGAGCGGGAAGGTGCACGAGCTGACGACTCGCGGCGAGGCGCCACGCATCGTCGAGACCGTGCCAGGCTGGACGCACGACATCACCAATGTCGGCCAGGGCGAGATGGTGGTGATGCTGTGGGCTAACGAAGTGTTCGACCGTGCACGGCCCGATACCTATGCGTGCCCGGTCTGAGTTCTAAAGGAAAGGGCGCGCATGTTACTGAAGAAACTCAAGGTTATGACGGTGGTGGGTACTCGACCTGAGATCATCCGTTTGTCACGCGTGTTGGCCCGGCTGGATGAGCACTGCGAGCACGTACTGGTGCACACTGGCCAGAACTACGACTACGAACTCAACCAAGTATTCTTCGACAATCTGGGCCTGCGCAAGCCTGATCACTTCCTGGACAGTGCGACCAACTCGTCAGGCGCCGCGCAGACCATCGGCAACCTGATTACAGCGGTCGACCGAGTTTTGGAGAAAGAGCAGCCCGAAGCCATGCTGGTGCTGGGTGACACCAACAGTTGCTTGTCGGTGATTCCTGCCAAGCGGCGCAAGGTACCGATTTTCCACATGGAGGCAGGCAACCGCTGCTTTGACCAGCGTGTGCCCGAGGAGACCAACCGCCGTATTGTCGATCACACGGCGGATATCAACCTCACGTACAGCACCATTGCCCGCGATTACCTGCTGCGCGAAGGCTTGCCGTCCGACCAGGTCATCAAGACTGGTAGTCCCATGTACGAGGTGCTGCACCACTACCTGCCGCATATCCAGGCGTCAAACGCCTTGAACCGCCTGGGATTGCAGTCCGAACAGTACTTTGTGGTGAGCGCCCACCGTGAAGAGAACATCGAATCTGACAAGTCGTTCACCAAACTGGCGGCGGTGTTGAACGCGGTGGCTGAAGACCATGGTTTGCCGGTGGTGGTGTCTACCCACCCGCGCACACAGAAGCGGGTGGGCGCCACCGGTGCCCAGTTCCATCCCCTGGTGCGACTAATGAAGCCAATGGGTTTTCACGACTACGTAAACCTGCAAATGCAGGCCAAGGCGGTGTTGTCTGACAGCGGCACGATAAACGAGGAATCGTCCATCCTAAACTTTCCGGCGCTCAACTTGCGCGAAGCCCACGAGCGCCCCGAAGGCATGGAAGAAGCCGCCGTGATGATGGTGGGATTGGAGGTGGAGCGCGTCCGGCAAGGGCTGGCCATTCTGGCCACCCAGTCCCGAGGCGCAAACCGCAGCCTGCGCCAGGTGGCTGACTACAGCATGCCCAATGTGAGCGAGAAGGTGGTGCGCATCATCCACAGCTACACGGATTATGTGAATCGGGTGGTGTGGAAGAAATACTGAGGCGCAGTTGCGGATTCTCATCGTAAGCCAGTACTTTTGGCCAGAAAACTTTCGCATCAATGACTTGGTGAAAGAGTTGGTGCAACGTGGGCACCAGGTGACGGTGCTCACCGGCATTCCCAATTACCCGGTGGGCAAAGTGTTCGATGCCTACCATGCGCAGCCCAGCGTTTTCGCCACATACGAAGGTGCCGCAGTGGTTCGTGTGCCCATGTTGCCTCGCGGTAGCGGTAGCTTGCGCCTGATGCTGAACTACCTGAGCTTTGTTGTTGGTAGTGGCATTTTTGGGCCCTGGCGCTTGCGAGGCAAACCAGCTGATGTAATTTTTGTATTCGAACCATCACCCGTGACAGTGGGGCTGCCGGCTATCTGGTTGGGGAAAATCAAAAATGCACCTGTGGTGTTTTGGGCCTTGGATTTGTGGCCAGAAACCCTGGCCGCCATAGGCGTGGTGCGTTCGCCCAGGGTGCTGTGTTGGGTGGGGCATTTGGTGCGCTACATCTACAACCGCTGCACCTTGGTGCTGGGGCAGTCGAGAGGCTTTCTGAGCAGCATTGCCCGCTATTGCGATGACAAAGTCAAGATCCGTTACTTCCCTAGTTGGGCGGAGGACGTGTTCATGGATGACAGCGTCAAGCCAGCCTCGGAGGTGCCCGAATGGATTGATGGCTTCACCGTGGTGTTCGCCGGCAATATTGGCGAAGCGCAGGACATGCCGGCGGTGCTGGATGCAGCCGAACGATTGAAAGACGACACCAGGATTCGGTGGGTCATTGTGGGTGATGGGCGGAAGTCTGACTGGCTGCAAGCCGAGGTGGCTCGACGTGGATTAGATAAACAGGTCCTGATGCCAGGTCGTTTTGCTGTGGAGCGCATGCCATCTTTTTACGCCCATGCCGACGCGCTGCTGGTCTCATTGAAGCGGGACCCGGTTTTCAGCATGACGATTCCAGGCAAAGTCCAGTCGTACCTGATGGCCGGAATTCCCTTGCTAGGTATGCTCGATGGGGAGGGTGCGGCTGTGATCCGTGATGCGAAGGCTGGCCTGACATGCGAGGCAGATGATAGCGTGGGCTTGGCCCAAGCGGTTTTGGCTTTGGCCGCCATGCCAACGGCCGAGAGAAAGCAGATGGGGTTGAGTGGGCGGGAGTACGCCCAGCAAGAGTTTGGGCGTACCCAATTGATGGACCGCCTGGAGGCGCTTTTGGCTGAGGCCGTGACGATTAGCAAAGCCAAGGCTTGAAAGATAAAACTATGATTTTGGTGACGGGAGCCACAGGGTTTGTGGGCGGCGTGTTGGTGAGACGATTGGCCGCTGATCCCTCATTTAATGGTGTAGTGGCAGCGGTTCGTCGCAAGGCGGAAGCTCTGCCCGAAGGGGTAGCGCAAGTTCTGGTAGGCGATCTGTTGCCAGTCACAGACTGGAGAACATCGCTTCAGGGTGTTTGCGCAGTTGTGCATTGCGCGGCCCGTGTTCATGTGATGCAGGATGATGCGGATGAACCCTTGCAGGCCTACCGTGAGGTGAACGTGAGTGGGACGCTTAACTTGGCTCGCCAGGCTGCTCATGCGGGGGTTCGCCGGTTTGTGTTCGTTAGCTCCATCAAGGTAAACGGCGAGTCCACCCAGCCTGGTCACGCATTCACTGCGGATGATGTGCCTGCGCCTTTGGACCCCTATGGCGTGTCCAAATTCGAAGCCGAGTTGGGCTTACGGGAAATTGAATTGCAAACTGGCATGGAGGTGGTGATTGTGAGGCCTCCTCTGGTGTATGGCCCCGGGGTAAAGGCCAACTTCGCCGCCATGATGAGGTGGGTGGCACGCGGCATTCCCTTGCCTTTGGGCGCTACTCAAAACGCTCGTAGCATGGTTGCTCTGGGTAACCTGGTGGACTTGCTGGTCACCTGCGTAAAGCACCCCGCCGCTGCTGGTCAGACACTTTTAGTGTCAGACGGGGAAGATGTGTCCACCACCGAATTATTGCGACGCACCGCCCAATCGATGGGTAAGAAAGCCTTTCTGTTGCCAATACCAGCCTTCGTGTTGGAGTGGGGTGCAGCTTTGTTGGGTAAACGCGCCGTGGCGCAGCGTCTGTGTGGCTCGTTGCAATTGGACATCAACAAGACCCGCCAACTCTTGGACTGGACCCCACCTGTGTCTTTAGATGAAGGTCTCCGACGTGCGGCTGAAGGGTTTAGCCAATGAAGCGCGTGTTTGACTTGGCTGTGGCGATAGTGGTCGCAGTAATTCTCGTGCTGCCAATTCTGATCGTAGCGATAGCCGTAAGACTGACTTCTCCTGGGCCAGCTCTGTACTGGAGCGACCGCATGGGGCGTTACAACCGTATTTTCAAAATGCCCAAGTTCCGTAGCATGCGCATCGACACCCCAGCGGTGGCCACGCACCTACTGCAGAACCCTGATCAGTGGCTAACACCCATCGGCTCATTTCTTCGCAAATCCAGCCTGGACGAATTGCCCCAGTTGTGGAGCATCCTGAAGGGCGATATGAGCTTTGTGGGGCCACGCCCTGCATTGTTCAACCAACAAGACCTGATTGCTTTGCGTACAGAAAAGGGCGTGCATGAACTGGTGCCCGGTTTGACTGGGTGGGCACAGGTCAACGGTCGCGATGAACTGCCCATTCCGCAAAAAGTGCAACTCGATGCGGAGTATCTACAGCGGAGGTCACTTCTGTTTGATCTAAAGATAATCTGGATGACCGCTTTGAAAGTGGTTGCCAGGGACGGAGTGTCACATTGAAGAAAAGCACAGATTATCTTGAGGACTCAGGACTCAGGACTCAGGACTCAGGACTCAGGAGGCTGCACGCCATGAGAATGCGCATGTCTAAGCTCGTTGTTCCTCTACTGGGTTTGCCTCGGGCAGCAAAGCGATTTGTGGCCCTAGCCGTCGATCTGGGACTTTGTGTACTGACCGTATGGCTTTCCTACTATTTGCGACTGGGTGAGTTCGTTGCCCTTTCTGGTGGAGCTCTTTGGGCCGTAGCCGCTTCAATCGGCATCGCGCTGCCAATCTTCATCGTGTCAGGCCTGTACCGTGCGATCTTCCGTTACTGCGGTTGGCCGGCCTTGCTAGCGGTGGCTCGTGCTGTGGGCATTTACAGCCTGCTCTATGCATCCATCTTTACTGCCATTGGTTTGGCCGGCGTGCCACGCACCGTGGGCATCATTCAGCCCATTCTGCTACTTCTGTTTGTTGGTGCATCACGCGCACTGGCCCGAGTTTGGTTGGGTGACCAGTACCTCAGCATCCTCAAACATGCGTCGCGCCCCAAAGTGCTGATCTACGGTGCAGGCAATACAGGGCGCCAGTTGGCGGCAGCCATGGCCAGCAGCCACGAAATGCAGGTGGCCGGGTTCCTGGACGACGACGACCGGCTGCACGGCCATGTGCTCAACGGCCAGCCCATCTACAACCCGGCCGATTTGGACAGCCTAGCCGCCACACTCAACATCAGCGACGTGCTGCTGGCCATGCCAAGCCTCTCGCGCCGCCGTCGAAACGAGATCCTTGGTCAGATTCGTGTAGCAAAAGTAGCTGTGCGCACGCTGCCCAGCGTGACCGATTTGGCGCAAGGCAAAGTCAGCATCTCCGATCTGCGCGAACTGGATATTGACGACCTGCTTGGCCGCGAACCAGTCATGCCAAATCACATCTTGCTAGCGATGAACGTGCGTAGCAAGGTTGTCATGGTGACCGGCGCTGGCGGTTCAATCGGTAGCGAGCTTTGCCGCCAAATCCTGGCAGTCGGCCCATCCAAACTGCTGCTGATCGAGCAGAGCGAATTTGCCCTCTACGGCATTCACCAAGAGCTTGAAGAAAAGCTATCTGGCCGTGAAATCACCCTCGTCCCTTTGCTGGCCTCCGTGCAAGACAACGATCGCATACACGAGAGCATGTCCACTTGGCACCCGGACACCGTCTATCACGCTGCAGCCTACAAACATGTGCCGCTGGTCGAGCACAACCCGGCCGAGGGCATAAAAAACAACGTGCTCGGAACACTCAAAACAGCACTGGCAGCGGCAGAAAACGGCATTTCAGACTTTGTGCTGATCAGCACTGACAAGGCGGTGCGTCCGACCAACATCATGGGCGCCAGTAAGCGACTGGCGGAAATGGCCTTGCAGGCAATTGCTGCAACCAACCCTGGTACCAAATTCAGCATGGTGCGGTTTGGCAATGTGCTTGGCTCTTCGGGTTCAGTGGTGCCGAAGTTCCGGCAGCAAATCCGTGACGGTGGACCGATCACACTGACCCACCTAGAAATCACCCGCTACTTCATGACCATCCCAGAAGCTTCGCAGCTGGTGATCCAGGCGGGTGCCATGGCCAAAGGGGGCGACGTGTTCGTGCTGGATATGGGCCAATCCGTCAAGATCATCGATCTGGCTCGAAGGATGATTGAACTCACGGGCCTGACCGTGAGAGACGAGCAGAACCCGGACGGTGACATTGAGATTGAAATCACCGGCCTGCGTCCTGGTGAGAAGCTCTACGAAGAACTGCTAATTGGCGATAACCCCAAGCCCACTTCCCACTCGAGGATCATGAAAGCTCACGAAGAGTTCATCCCGTGGGCAGAGCTTGAAGGCCAGCTCAGATCGCTGGAGATGGCGCTCAATGTGAACGACGTCGGCGTCATCCGGCTGATGATGGAAAAACTCGTCGCTGGCTACACGCCAAGCGATGAAATCGTCGATTGGGTCTATCTGGAGCAAGAAGCCGAGGCACAAGCCTTGGGGTTGGCTGGCTAAATCACATGGTCAGCCACAACCATCTGGCTATGCCTGCCTTTCCTCAATCCAGTGCGATTCTGGGCCGTAGGACTCGTTGCCCGACTCCATGACAATGACTAGTGTTTCCCGGTTCTCTGGCGTGTCTGGGTGCCAGAGCCCACCTTGGATCGGCTCGTCGGCAATACTGCGCCGACCAATTACGTTCCACGCAACTCGAATTTCGTTCATGGCAGCACCCCAGTGTGATCAGGCAATGCTGAGATTCTGAACTACTGGGGAGCAATTTCCAAGAGTGCCGAGAAGAAAGGGTGTAATTCTTCTTGGATGTAGCGAGCGGCATTCAGCGGGGTAGAGTCCGAACCGCATACAAGGGGCGCAGGCGAGTACTGCGATAACCAGTCCGTAGCCATATGGTGACAGGCCGTATGGGACGATTTGTCGATTGTGGCTTACGAGGTGTTGGTTGTGCTGGAGCTTCTGGTTGAGCCTGAATTACTGCGCCGTGAGGCTTGGTCGAGGTCCGAAGCATTTCAGCCTCGAATGCTTCAACATCTTGGACCCGGTAGCGAACTTGGTTGCCTAGCTTGAGAAACAGCGGACCGCCTACCTCTGTGCGCCAGCGTTCCAGCGTCGCCTCACTGACCTGCCAACGTTCGGCCAGCTCAGTTTGAGTCATACATCGTATGTTCATCGTAATCACACTTCCGTAAGTTTTGTCGGAACGCCACTAGCGGGTGGCGTTCGTTCATGATGCAAGGAATTCGGTCACATCATTCGCGTTAAGCCCGGTTGGATATTCCCAAGAGGGATGATTCGATGTGTCGTCTGATTTTTGCTTTCAGATTCGCTAGTGCGTCGGCGTGCCCAATCTAAGATTTCATCGAGTTTGAAGCGCACCATTTTCCCAACGCGATAGTGTGGCAAGCCAATCTTTTTGCGTTCACCAGGGTGCGTCAGCAGGTAAAAAGGGATGTCAATCTTGGCAGCAATTTCTCGGGCGGTCAGAAAGCTCGGGTTGTTAAATTGCTCGGGATCGCAAGTGACTCCATCGGTTGATTCGTGTAAGGAATCAAACTCGAAGGCCAAAATTTCGTCGATGGGATACGAAACCCGTTTCGACAGCTTGAAGTATTTGGGGCCTCGTCCTTCGCATCGCCAGCGTTGCAAGGTCTTGGGACTGATTCCCCAGCGAGTTGCAAGCTCGTTTTCGTTAAGGGCGATTTTTTTGCTAAGTTGAAACATGTCCATCGGTTTGCTCCAGTAGTTGCAGGGATGACCATTCATGCGTACTGACGGGAGAAAGCCAAGTGGAATGTGGGCAAGTTGCTGAAATCTGACGGATGTTTCCCCGGCGTGACCCGATAGCCAAGAACCTTACCCCGATGCTTTCAGGGGAGCATGCGATGGCATCTTGCGTATGAATGTTGCAAGCAAAACATTATTTGTTTGCTTCAAAACGAAGTGCTATACTCAAGTTTCAGACAAACCCTAGATCAGGAGCAAGCAATGGGCGCTGTAGCAGAACGTGAAGTGACCGCGTCACAAGACCGTGGCGCTCTGGCCAAAATGGTCATGACCTTGCTCGACCACTGGAAGTTGAGCACCGAGGATCAGGCGGCGCTGCTGGGCATCGCCACCAGCAACAGGGCAGCGTTGTCAAACTACCGCAGCGGTAAGCCGATTGGCACCAGCCGTGATCAATACGAGCGCGTGGGCCACTTGTTGGGCATCCATAAAAACCTGCGACTTCTTTTCCCGCAAAACCGGGATTTGGCCTACCGCTGGATGACCACCCGCAACAAGGCGTTCGACAATTTGACCCCCGTAGAAGTGGTCAAGGAGTGGGGGTTTGCGGGCCTTCTGATGGTGCGCGGCTATTTGGATCGCGCCCGGGGCGTTTGATCTGCAGCAGGAATGAACTCCCTGTTTGCCCAACTCGCGCTAGCTGACATCCACAAGGATGTCGCACGAAACATCGTGTCCCTGCAGCACTCGCAGGACCTGTTCGATGATCTGACTGCTGATCCAGCCGAGTGGTTGCTGGCTCAGAAGGTGGAAGATGAGATCAAGCCGCCGCCATACCGGTCGCACACGCCCATCATTGATCGTCCGTTTGAGGATGCCGAATGGTTCAATGCCATCACCTGGCCGTTCAAGCATTGGCAGGCCAGCCGGTTTTCTGATGGTACCTACGGCGTTTGGTATGGATCAGACTCTGTCGAGACGACGGTTTACGAGTCCGCTTACCACTGGTATCGGGGCTTGCTGAGTGATGCTGGATTCGAGCGGATGGCGGTGGTCGCCGAGCGAAAGGTGTACTCAGTGGCCTGCAATGCGGCGCTGCTGGATTTCCGAAAAGCAGCCGACGAACATCCTGATCTCTTGCATCCGTCGGACTACGCGTTTTGCCAGTCGGTAGGGGCGAGGATTCACCGGGAGGGACATCCCGGTCTTCTGACGCAATCTGTCCGCAGACCCGCAGGGGAAAATGTGGCGATCTTCAATGCCGACGTACTGTCCAACCCCAGGCACAACTGCCAACTGACCTACCGGCTAGAGGACGATCAGATCGTGGTGGAGATGCAGCCTGGCGTGGCATGGGTCAAATTGGATGTGGCCAGTTTTTCATAGGTGCCGTTCGTTGCGCCACGTTCCGGGGTCGTTTCGCTGTCTGCTAGCGCCCAGTCAACCGAACACACGCGTGCATCGGGAAGTTTCTTAAGGCCAATGAGCAAGTCAGCGAAAATCCCTGGGCTCACCCTGATTTACGCATACGGGGGGTAATTTCAGGACAAACAGCCTCACACCTTAGGCAGGTGTGTCTGCGGAGCTGCTAGACTCCACCACCAAAATTTAAAACCGGAGTGCTCAATACACTGCGGTTTTTTTATGGGCCTTGAAAATGGGGGATCCTATGGTATGGTTTAACATGTGTTTCACCAACCTTAAGGAGTCTCTATGAAATTTCGCGTTTTAA
>CAIUZV010000268.1 GCA_903903735.1 uncultured beta proteobacterium
AGGCGTTCGGTCATGAGTATAAAAAGCGACAACTGGATCCGCCGCGTGGCGCAGTCAGAGGGCATGATCGAGCCCTTTGAGCCTGGTCAGGTTCGCTCGAACGAGTCAGGCCGCATCGTCAGCTATGGCACTAGTAGCTACGGCTACGACGTACGCTGCGCCGACGAATTCAAAATTTTTACAAATATCAACTCGACGATCGTTGACCCGAAGAACTTCGACGAGAAGTCATTCGTGGATTTCAAAGGCGATATCTGCATCATTCCGCCGAACTCATTTGCCTTGGCGCGTACCGTTGAGTACTTCCGGATTCCTCGCAGTGTCTTGACCATTTGTCTTGGCAAGAGCACTTACGCGCGCTGTGGAATCATCGTGAACGTTACGCCGCTCGAACCTGAGTGGGAAGGGCACGTCACTCTCGAGTTTTCGAACACAACACCACTCCCCGCTAAGATTTATGCCGGCGAGGGTTGCGCGCAAATGCTTTTCTTTGAAAGCGATGAGGTGTGTTCGACGTCGTATAAGGACCGCGGTGGCAAGTATCAGGGCCAGCGCGGCGTCACATTGCCACGCACTTAACGCTTAGCGGGATACTCCCAGTTCGATTGGCGGGTCTAGCACCCAATTTTTTTCACCCTTAGTTCACTTGCGGAGCTGTTCGCATGAAATTTCGCTTTCCAATTTTCATTATCGATGAAGACTACCGGTCTGAAAATGCGTCGGGGCTTGGGGTACGTGCGCTCGCGTCGGCCATTGAGGCCGAAGGAATGGAGGCGATTGGTGTCACCAGCTATGGCGATTTGAGTTCCTTCGCTCAGCAGCAGAGCCGCGCAAGTGCCTTTATCCTGTCGATCGATGACGAAGAATTCGATGTGGATTCGCCTGAAGATGTCGCCGGCGCCATTAAGAATTTACGCACATTTATCGGAGAGCTACGATTCCGTAATGCCGATATTCCGATTTATCTGTACGGTGAAACACGTACCTCTGAGCACATCCCCAACGATATTTTGCGCGAATTGCACGGCTTCATTCACATGTTTGAGGATACGCCCGAGTTTGTGGCGCGTCACATCATTCGAGAGGCGCGCAGCTATGTCGACAGTTTGGCACCACCCTTCTTCCGCGAGCTCGTCAAATACGCGCAGGACGGGTCCTACTCTTGGCATTGCCCAGGACACTCCGGCGGCGTGGCATTCTTAAAGAGCCCCGTCGGACAAATGTTCCATCAGTTCTTTGGCGAAAACATGTTGCGTGCCGACGTGTGTAATGCCGTCGATGAACTGGGCCAATTGCTAGACCACACCGGCCCGATTGCAGAGTCCGAACTCAATGCGGCGAGAATTTTTCATGCGGATCATTGCTATTTTGTGACGAACGGCACCTCCACGTCTAACAAGGTGGTTTGGCACGCGAACGTTGCAGCCGATGATATCGTTGTGGTGGATCGTAACTGTCACAAGTCAATTTTGCATGCCATTACGATGACGGGCGCAATCCCAGTGTTTTTGCGACCCACACGCAATCACATGGGAATTATCGGTCCGATTCCTTTGGCAGAATTTGAACCAGAGAGCATTCAGAAAAAAATTGACGCTAACCCATTTGCACGCAAAGTTAAGGACAAAAAACCACGCATCCTCACCTTGACGCAAAGTACGTATGACGGTGTGATCTATAACGTCGAAATGATCAAGGCCAAGCTTGGCAATATGGTCGACACCTTACACTTTGACGAGGCTTGGTTGCCGCATGCGGCCTTTCATCGGTTTTATCAAGACATGCATGCGATTGGTCCAAACCGCCCGCGCAGCCCCAAGGCGATGGTGTTTGCAACGCACTCTACGCACAAACTGCTAGCTGGTATTTCGCAGGCATCACAAATTATTGTCCAGGAATCCGAGACCCGGAAACTGGATCGCAATATTTTTAATGAAGCGTATTTGATGCATACATCGACCTCACCGCAGTACGCGATCATCGCGTCTTGCGATGTGGCCGCTGCGATGATGGAAGCGCCAGGCGGTACGGCCTTAGTTGAGGAAAGTATTCGCGAGGCGCTTGATTTCCGACGCGCAATGCGTAAGGTGGATCTTGAGTTTGGTGACGATGACTGGTGGTTTACCGTCTGGGGGCCTGATTACCTGGCTGCGCATGGCGTCGGCGAGCAGTCAGACTGGATACTCCAGTCCAACGACCACTGGCATGGCTTTGGTGATTTGGCGGAAGGCTTCAATATGCTGGACCCGATTAAGGCGACGCTGGTCACGCCTGGGTTGAACATGGATGGGACCTTCGGTGAGACAGGCGTACCTGCTGCGTTGGTATCGCGGTTTCTGACTGAGCATGGCGTGGTGGTTGAAAAGACCGGTCTGTACTCGTTCTTCATTATGTTTACGATCGGCATCACTAAAGGGCGCTGGAACACCCTCTTGACGGCATTGCAACAGTTCAAGGATGACTACGATCGCAACCAGCCTATGTGGCGTATTTTGCCGGACTTCTGTAAAGAACATCGCCAATATGAGCGCATGGGTTTGCGTGATTTGTGTCAATTGATTCACGCCGAATACAAAAAACATGACGTGGCGCGCTTGACGACAGAAATGTATTTGAGCGACATGATCCCAGCGCTGAAGCCTTCCGATGCGTTTGCCAGGATGGCACACCGTGAGGTCGAGCGCGTGTCGATTGATCAGCTCGAAGGTCGTGTAACGGGTGTGCTCTTGACGCCCTATCCGCCAGGCATTCCTTTGCTGATACCGGGCGAGCGCTTCAATAAAACCATTGTGCACTATTTGCAGTTTGCGAGATCGTTCAATCAAAAATTCCCTGGTTTTGAGACCTACATCCACGGCCTGGGTGAAGAGACGGACGCTGACGGTGAGAAGCGTTTCTACGTTGATTGTTTGATTGAGAAATAGTGTCTCTGTACACAGCGTCTTTAGGTTCGCAGCGTGCCGGTATTTGATGTCGCGGTGATCGGTGCGGGTGCCGCGGGCATGATGTGCGCGGCCGTTGCGGGCCAACGCGGCAAGCGCGTTGTATTGCTCGATCATGCTGAAAAACTCGCAGAAAAAATTCGTATCTCGGGTGGCGGCCGATGTAATTTTACGAATCGGGTGGTGAAGGCTGAGCACTTCATCTCCGCCAACCCTCATTTTTGTAAATCTGCGTTGGCGGGTTTCACTCCCCAAGACTTCATTGACTTGGTGGATCGTTATGGCATCGCTTGGCATGAGAAGCACAAAGGCCAATTGTTTTGTGATCAGAGCAGCGAGCAGATCATCGATCTGCTGCGCAAAGAATGTGTCGACGCCGGTGTGCAGTGGATGATGCCGTGCGCGGTGAGCGAGGTCAAACGGACTGACAGCCCACACACCCAAGAGTTCGTATTGCAGACTGATCAAGGAATAGTCAAATGTCACAGCCTGGTGATTGCCACCGGCGGCCTGGCGATCCCTCAATTAGGCGCTACAGACTTTGGTCTAAAGCTTGCGCGTGAATTCGGGCTGAAGGTCGTTGAGCCACGCCCTGCACTAGTCCCCCTGACATTTAATGGTGAGCAATGGCGGCCGTTGGTTGATCTGGCGGGACTCGCGCTTCAGGCGGTTGTTTCGACGGGTTCGGGGCGACACGCACCGGCTTTCATGGAAGACGTCTTGTTCACACACAAGGGCCTCTCCGGGCCGGGAATTTTGCAGATTTCGAGCTATTGGCAGCCGGGTGAGCCGATTGCCTTGGATTTGGCCCCAGACTCAGACATGGAAGCGCTTTTAATCGAGGCCAAAGCGGGAGGCCGGCAACAGTTGGGTAACCTATTGGCCAACTTTTGGCCCAAAAGACTTTCTGAGCAATGGCTGGGAGAGTTAGCGACCAGTCGAATAGCCGATTTGCCTGACCGCACCCTGCGGGAGCTGGCTGCTCGGATCAA
>CAIUZV010000269.1 GCA_903903735.1 uncultured beta proteobacterium
ACACATAGTCCGCCAAGGTAACCGTTTGCGCATCAGAGTCCACTTGCGTCGAGGCGAAACGCAACAACTTTGCAATCCGCTCGATGTTGCCTGAATCTTCGCCTGTTCCCTCTTTTAATACCTGGCCAAATTCGGTCCAGAACGTCGCGTAATCTTCTTTTTTGTTTTCAGCCAAATCCTCGAGCAAACTCAGAATACGCTTGGTCGATCCTTCACGAATCGCTTTGACATCACGACTTTCCTGCAAAAGTTCACGCGATACGTTTAGCGGTAAGTCGGCAGAATCAATCACTCCACGAACAAAACGCAGGTAGGACGGCAACATCTGCTCCGCGTCGTCCATGATAAATACACGCTTAACGTAGAGCTTCACGCCGCGCCGCGCATCGCGATCCCACATATCAAAAGGTGCATGTTTCGGGATATAGAGCAGTTGCGTATATTCGCTGCGCCCCTCAACACGATTGTGCGTCCAAGCTAACGGATCATCAAAGTCATGCGAGACGTGCTTATAGAATTCGCGATATTGTTCATCAGACACCTCGGACTTACTGCGCGTCCAAAGCGCATTCGCTTGGTTCACCGCCTCCCATTCGTCTGTTTTCACTTGTTCGGATTTATCTTTATCCCACTCTTCCTTGAGCATTTGCACTGGCAGAGAGATATGATCCGAATAGCGACGCAAGACTTCACGCAATTTCCAGCCGCTTAGAAATTCATCTTCGTCGGCGCGCAGATGCAGCACAACGTCCGTGCCACGTGTCGCTTTCTCAGCGGCAGCGATGGTGAACTCACCTTGGCCATCAGATTCCCAAACAATCCCTTGGTCTGCTGGAGCGCCAGCCCGACGGCTACGAACTGTTACTTTGTCAGCGACGATGAAGGAGGAATAAAAACCCACCCCAAACTGACCGATGAGCTGAGCATCTTTCTGATTGTCGCCTGTCAACTTGGAGAAGAACTCGCGCGTACCAGAACGCGCAATGGTGCCCAAGTTAGCGACCGCCTCATCACGTGACAACCCCACCCCATTATCTGAAATCGTGATGGTGCGTGCCGTCTTATCGAAATCCACGCGAACATGGAGCTCGCCCGCCCCCTCCATTAAGTCGGGCTGATCAATCGCCTCGAAACGCAACTTGTCGCATGCGTCTGAGGCGTTAGAGACCAGCTCGCGCAAAAAGATTTCCTTGTTGCTGTAGAGGGAATGAATCATCAGGTGCAGGAGTTGCTTGACCTCTGCCTGAAAACCTAACGTTTGAGATGCGTCAGAAGATGATGTCGTTTGCGTCATGGTGCTCACCAAAAAGTTATCCACAGGGCGTCGCCCTTAGCCAAGGCGTCAGAGCGAGATTCTGAAATGTATTTGGGGGGTCATTGCTGCATTTCAAGACCTAGCGTCAGTTCCCAAAGCATTTTTGGGCATTAAACGCTTACTTATTAGCTGCAGGGCAAGGACCGTGGACAGGCCAGCGGCAAAGCTGACCAACAATCCATGCCCAGGCAAGATCAAGGTCATCACCACACAAAAACTGGCGAACCCATAAAACCCATAGAACATACCTCGCAGTAAGGCGACCGCAGAGTCGGGGCCCGCGTGATGATGGGAGAACGTGACCAACACCGTGCTCATCAAAGGGAACATACCAAACAGGCCACTCGTTCGGGGACCCATCGCATCAGCGAAGTAGGTCACCAGCAAGACCATCGTGGCGCCCAAAGCCATCCGCAAAACAAGGTCTATGTTTCCGGGTGGTGCTGAGCGCGTAGGCGGTGGTCTTTTCGGCAACGCGTAAGGCGCCACTGTTAATAGTCCCAACACCACCAGGAAGGCGAGTAATAATGGAACATACACAAACTGGAGGATCGATACGGTCAGTGCGTACGTCAATGCCGCAGCAAGCAGACTTAGCAGCACTCCATGACGCAAGCAGGTCCAACCGTAAGCAATACAAAAGGCGAGGGTCGCGACTATCGCATACAGAGTTCCCTCAGCAGCTTGGGCTGCGAAGTCATGCCCTTGCTCAACCGATAAGATTAAGAGCACGGGTCCGGCATATACCGGAAACGCCGATAGCCAACCGGCGAGACCCGCTCCCCAGCGGCGTTGCGCCAAAGACAGCAACAAAATCAGGCTCGGCACAAGCAAAAGCTTGGCCGCCAACATCGTGGCGCTCACGCGCGGGCCGCCAGTAGCGTTGTGACCTCTTGTATATCTCGACAATGTTCGAGGCCGTCGATCGCTTCAACAAGCGCTGCGCTCTCCCCCATCGGCTCGGCGGCCAGCGACCAACAACGCTGGAATTTTTTCATGCGAGCCTCTTCACTTAACGGACGCTTCGGACTCGCAAGCATGGTGTCTATCGGATGCTCCAAAACCCGCCCATCTCTCAAACGCACCGACACCACCTGCGGCGCCAAGGCATTAGGATTAGGGTTGTCATCTATTTGCATCGATACCTTTTGTGACAACACGAAAGTCTGAGGATCATGCAGCGCCTCTCCCCGAAAATGCATCGGATCTAACGAACCATGCTGCAACACCTTTGCAAGCGCAAAAGGCATACAAAGACGGGCGTAGTTTGGCGAAGGTGAGTTGACTGGCGGGCGATTAACCAAGTGATTAATCAACGAGGGGCCGCGCACGATGATCTGTTCAATCTCATCTGCACCAAACCCAACCTGATCCCGCAGCGCCATCAGGCCTTCAATCCCTCCGTGTGTCGCACGCCCACTCGGGTACGGCTTATGACTTAATTCGGCGACACGCCAGGTTGCACCTAGGGCTTTCATGGGTAGCTCAAGATCCCATTGCGTCTCAAACATCGGCAGGTAACCGAAACGACCCGTCAGCGGCAGTTGCAAACTAGGGAATCCACTTTGTGCCAAATCGCAGGACTGCAGAGCAGCGCGCGCATTCAACCCCACTTGCAACG
>CAIUZV010000270.1 GCA_903903735.1 uncultured beta proteobacterium
ACGGGCGGAGCGACCAACTTGCAGGACCGGCTCGCCCGAGGCCAATGAGCGCCAAAGTACCAAAGCCAAGATGGCGTAGGCAAATGCGGCTAAAGAGTGAAATACAATAGCGTAAGACATGTGTCTAGTGTAAAGCGAAACTGCCACCATGCTTGAAAATCTTACCCAGCGCCTATCCCGTGTCGTAAAAACGATTCGAGGTGAAGCACGTCTTACCGAAGCGAACACCCAGGAGATGCTCCGAGAGGTGAGGTTGGCGCTGCTCGAGGCTGACGTTTCGTTACCAGTGGTGAGGGATTTTGTAGCCAAGGTTAAAGAGAAAGCGCTAGGCGAGGAAGTTGTAGGCAGTCTGTCACCTGGGCAAGCGCTGGTGGGTGTGGTGCACCAAGAGCTCACGGCCTTAATGGGTGGTGATTTAGGTCTTGAGGCAAGTGAACTGTCCTTGGCGATGCAACCCCCAGCCGTGATTTTGATGGCGGGCTTGCAAGGCGCGGGTAAAACCACCACGACCGGAAAGTTGGCGCGTTGGCTCGCTGCCGGAGACCATGTCCAGCATGGGCGCAAGACGGGCAAGAAAAAAGTTGCTGTCGTCAGTGCAGATGTATACCGTCCAGCGGCGATCGAGCAGTTAAAAACCGTTGCAGCCCAAGTCGGTGTGGAGTGGATTGCTTCGGATGCCTCGCAAAAGCCTGAAGATATTGCCCGTGCCGCAGTCGATTACGCGAAACGTCATTATTTTGATGTCTTGATCGTAGATACGGCAGGTCGTCTGGGTATTGACGAGGCGATGATGCAAGAGATCAAGATGCTGCACAGCATTTTGAATCCGATCGAGACCTTGTTTGTTGTCGATGCGATGCAAGGCCAAGACGCTGTGAACACGGCGCGCGCATTTGGTGACGCCTTGCCTCTCACGGGCGTCGTGTTAACCAAATTAGATGGTGACGCACGCGGTGGTGCAGCCTTGTCAGTTAGGCACATCACAGGCAAGCCCCTGAAGTTTGTTGGTGTGTCTGAAAAGCTTGATGGACTTGAGCCTTTCCACCCAGAGCGCATGGCGCAGCGTGTATTGGGGATGGGCGATATCGTTTCGCTGGTCGAGCAGGCGCAGAAGAATATCGACATGGCCGATGCTCAAAAGCTCGCGGCCAAGATGAAGTCCGGCGATAAGTTTGACCTCAATGATTTTCGTGACCAGCTGGCGCAGGTCAAAAAAATGGGTGATATGGGCTCCTTGCTAGAAAAACTTCCCGCTCAGTTTGCGCAGGCGGCAGGTCAATTGCAAAGTGGGCAGGCTGACAAACAGCTGCGTCGTACTGAAGGTATTTTGAATGCGATGACGCCGCTCGAGCGCGCCAAGCCTGAGCTGCTTAAAGCTTCACGTAAACGCCGTATTGCGACAGGGGCAGGAGTGCCGGTGCAGGAAGTCAATCGTATGCTCAATCAGTTTGAGCAGATGCAGGGCATGATGAAGCAAATGAAAAAAGGCGGCATGGCAAAGATGATGCGTGCTATGGGCGGCATGAAAAATCTAGGCAAGCTCGGCGGCTTTGGAAGATAGTCAACACGCGCTAAAAGCGAGTGTTAGCGTTTCTTGAAGATCAGATCCCAGACGCCGTGCCCCAGGCGGATGCCACGGTTTTCAAACTTTGTCAGTGGTCGAAAATCTGGACGCGGGGCAAAGTTTTCAGCGGTATTGATCAGGCTTGCTTCCCCAGAGAGTACCTCGAGCATTTGTTGGGCGTAATGCTCCCAATCTGTTGCGCAATGCAAGTAAGCACCCAAAGCCATTCTGCTTGATAACAACTCAATGAGTGGCGCCTGTATTAAGCGTCTTTTGTGGTGACGTTTTTTGGGCCAAGGATCAGGGAAGTAAATGTGGACGCCTGACAAAGAGTTTGGTGCAACCATATCGCGCAGGACTTCAACGGCATCGTGTTGAATGATTCGAATATTTTCAAGCGCTGAGATTTCAATTCGTTTTAACAAAGCGCCGACGCCTGCGTTAAAAACCTCGACACCTAAAAAATTGTCCTGCGGTCGTGCCAACGCGATTTGCTCAGTCGTTTCGCCCATGCCAAAGCCAATTTCTAGGACAGTCGGTGCCGACCGTCCAAAGGCCGCACTGAGATCGAGCACTTCTGCGCGGTAAGGCACAGACCACTTGTCTAAGTAAGCGTCGAGGGCTTGTTGTTGCCCCTGCGTCATGTGGCTGCGACGATTGACGAAGCTGCGAATATGTTGTGGGTGCATCAGCCACCTCCAACGGCGACAACGATCTCTAACCGATCGGCCGCGACGAGCTGAACCGTTGAATAGGTGCTTTTTGGCACAATTTCGCCATTGCGCTCAACCGCGATCCGCTTGCCCGTGAAGCCAAGTTGATCAATCAGTGTGGCAAGAGATATTGAATCCGGCAGCGTTTTAGGCTGACCGTTTAGTAGGATTTCCATGGCAGACATTGTAGTGTGTGTCGCCATCATCTTGTGGGCCGAGAGGCATCTCGTATAATGACTCTCGGCAGGTTGCAGAGCGGGTGTAGTTCAATGGTAGAACGGCGGCTTCCCAAGCCTCAAGCGTGGGTTCGATTCCCATCACCCGCTCCAGTATCGGTCCAAGCTTTAGGCGCCTACCACTTTAGGTTGGCTGTATTAAAGGTGAACTGGTTTGAGCCTTCTTGAAAAAATTCCATTTCAACGATTAGGCGGCGAGAGTTACGAAGCTCTGCCAAAAACGGCGCTTCATTTTCTACAAAAATGGTGTCCATGCTGCCACTCGAGGAACCCGTTGCAGCGATCGTGAGGACCTTACCATCGTCGAAGCGGGCAAAGAACTTACACCCACCGCTGCATTTAAACTGGCCTTTGCTGATGGTAAATAGGATGTTTAAACCGTCTTGCGACCGCTCGCGAACCGTTAAGTCAAGCGTAGAGCCGCCAGCGTAAGGGGCACCAAAGTTCACTTTGTTGGTGCTAGTGGCTTCGGCAAAACGAGTCGTCGTGCCGCGCATTTGATCTGTACGTGTACGATATTCCCACGCCTGTGCTTGGTATGAGGCGAGGGTTAAAACAGTGATTGCGATTATTCTGAGAAACTTCATCATCCTCTCCTTGGGAATAAAATAAATAAAAATCCTTGCCAATTTAATATATTTTAGACACTCAAGCATTTCTTTCTATAAGTTTTATGACTCAAATTATCAATATTGCCGCCTATAAATTCGTCGGGCTTGCTGACTTAGAACGACGCAAAGCCGAGATGATGGCTCAGGCGCAAGCGTTGGCACTCAAAGGGACTATTTTATTGACGCCCGAAGGCATCAATCTATTTTTAGCGGGACAACGTGCGGAGACTGAGGTTTTTTTAGCGTGGCTGCGACAAGACAACGCTTTCGCGGATCTGGAGGCGAAGTACAGCGTTTCTGAAGGAGTGCCCTTTAAAAAGCTTCTAGTCAAAATCAAAGAGGAAATTATTCGGATGAATCATCCGACCATCCGTCCCGAGGCAGGGCGAGCCCCAGCTGTTGACGCGCATACCGCCGCGCGCTGGATTGCCGAGGGGAAAGACGACGCTGGTCGACCGGTTGTTTTGTTGGATACGCGCAACGATTTCGAAGTAGAGGCGGGCACCTTCAAGGGGGCCATCAACTGGCGCCTCTCTAAGTTCACTGAGTTCCCCCAAGCGGTGCTGGAGCACAAGGATGAGTTCGCTGGAAAGACAGTTATTAGTTTTTGTACGGGAGGTATTCGTTGTGAGAAGGCCGCGATTTTTATGGCTGACGCAGGCGTCGAAAACGTCTACCAGCTCGACGGCGGTATCTTGAAGTACTTTGAGCAAACGGGTGGCGTGGGCTACGAGGGGAACTGCTTTGTCTTTGATGAGCGTCGCAGCTTAGATGCGACGCTGAGTCCTCAGCCGGTTTAACGAATACGCATGCCTGGATGCGCCCCCGAGGCGGGGTCGAGCAGATAGATCCCAGCATCTGTTTTGTCGTCGGCATGGCTCGCGGCAAGTACCATGCCCTCGGACACGCCGAACTTCATCTTGCGCGGCGCAAGGTTTGCAACAAGTGCAGTGAGTCTGCCAATGAGTTGCGCAGGCTCGTAGGCAGATTTAATCCCCGAGAAAACGTTGCGATGACGGCCCTCACCGACGTCTAGTGTCAGGCGCAGCAGCTTCGTTGAACCCTCAACGTGTTCGCAATTCACAATCCGTGCAACGCGTAAATCAATTTTGACAAAATCGTCGATCGTGATGATGTCGGCGATCGGTTCGCCGCCTGGAACGAGTGCGGGTGTGACGTCAGATGCTAGCTCGGCAGCGGGCGCCTCAAATAATGCGTCAAGCATCGTGGGCTCTACGCGCTGCATTAAATGTTTGAACGCATTGATACGCGTTGGCAAAACGCCTGCGTCGGACCAGACAAAGTTGCGAGTCAGTCCAAAGAGTTCGGTCGCGACGCGTTGGGAAAGTACCGGCAAAATTGGCGATAACATGACCGACAGTGCCTTGAAACCGGCTAAAGCAGACGAACAGATATGTTGCAGCGCTGCGCGTTGCGCAGCGTCTGCCTGGGCCAACGTCTTGGCGATCAGCCAAGGTTGTGCGGCATCAAAAGCCTGATTGATCTGATCCGCGTGCGCCATGATTTCACGGATGGCACGACCGAATTCACGCGCCTCGATATCGGCTTGTATGGCGTCTGTCGCGCTTTGCCAGTGAGCACTGAGCTTGGGCGCATCGCCAGAATATCCGAGTTCTCCATCAAAATATTTGCTGATGAAATTAGCGGCACGGCTTGCGATGTTGACGTATTTGCCGACCAGATCACTGTTGACACGCGCCACAAAGTCGTCAGGGTTGAAGTCAATGTCTTCAACGCGTGCGTTAAGCTTAGCGGCAATGTAGTACCGCATCCATTCGGCGTTCATGCCAAGCTCAAGGTATCGCAAAGGCGAAATGCCGGTCCCGCGGCTCTTTGACATTTTTTCACCGCTCACGGTGATGAAGCCATGCACATTGAGTTGGTCTGGTACTTTTCGTCCAGAAAACTTTAAGGTTGCCGGCCAGAACAGTGCATGAAAATAGACAATATCTTTGCCGATAAAGTGCACTTGCTCGGTCGTGCTGGCAGGATCAATCAGAGCGTTAAAATCTAGACCGATTTTGTTGCAGTACGCTTTGAGCGAGGCGAGATATCCAATCGGTGCATCAAGCCAAACATAAAAATATTTGCCGGGCGCATCAGGGATTTCGATTCCGAAATAGGGCGCGTCGCGCGAAATATCCCAGTCACCTAGATTTGCTTGACCGTCACCATTGCCGAGCCACTCGCGTGTCTTGGCGAGAACCTCTGTCTGTAAGCGTTTGGAGCCTTGTGCGTTAGCACCAGTTGTCCACTCTTGTAAAAATTCGACGCAGCGCGGATCAGAAAGTTTGAAAAAAAAGTGATCTGACTTTTTAAGAATCGGTCGTGCTTTCGTTAGAGTGGAGTAGGGATCAACCAGATCCGTCGGTGCATAAACGGCTCCACACACTTCACAAGAGTCTCCGTACTGATCCTTGGCATGACACTTCGGGCATTCGCCTTTGATATACCGATCAGGCAAAAACATACCTTTGACCGGATCGAAAAACTGTTCGATTTCGCGCGTTTCAATCAAGTTTGCAGCGCGTAGCTGTCGGTAGATGTCTTGCGAGAGCTCGACGTTCTCTGGCGAGTCGGTTGAATGCCAGTGATCGAACGCGATGTGAAAACCGTTTAAATACTGTGGCCGCTCACCTGCGATCCGTGCGACTAGCTGCTGAGGTGTGATGCCCTCAGCTTCGGCTTTGAGCATGATTGGCGCGCCGTGCGTATCGTCGGCCCCAACAAAATGCACGGTGTGCCCCGCCATGCGCATCGCTCGAACCCAGATATCGGCCTGGATGTATTCCATGATGTGGCCGATATGGAAAGATCCGTTGGCGTAAGGTAGCGCGGTGGTGACAAATAGTGTGCGGGGCATGGGCAACTTATGACGTGACGTGGAAAGACATTCCCACGATTTTAAAGCAGTTGCACCAGGCCCGAGTAATGGACGACCAGGGCGGCAATTGTGCTCGCCGCCATGCCCCAAATGGGATTGGCCTTGGTGTAGATGACGCTGAGTGCGCTGACGGCGACTAACACCGAGATAAACCACCCACCTGGTGATGCGATGGCCAAGTCCAAGCCTCCCGCAATCAGTAGGCCGATGGCAAGGGGGACTAATGCCTGTTGTGCGAGTTTAAAAGCTGCGGAACCCGCGACCTGGTTGGCAATCCGCCCCACAGCAAACGCGAGGATGGCAGCAGGCAATACCATCGATACCGTCGCCACCAATAGGCCTGGAAGCCCCGCGATTTGCCAGCCTAGTAGGCTCACGACAACAACGTTTGGGCCAGGGGTGATTTGTGCGATGGCAAATAGCTGGAGGAAGGTGCCATCGTCCATCCAGGCCATGTTTTCAACGATAGCCTGTCGCAAGGCAGGAAACACAGCGTTGGCCCCGCCAATGGCAACAAGCGATAGCGACGCAAAGGTCTTCGCTAGCTGCAACAGGACATTCACATCGATCATTTTTTGCTAAGCCAATAGGTCAGTGCGAGTGCTGAAGGGATCAGACCAAGCACCACATAAACCAAGGGCCACTTCAAAACCAAAATACTGACTAGGACTGCCACGATAATGAGCCAGCCGGCCACACCTGGCTTGATTTTTTGAGCCATTTTTAGGCCCGTACCGACAATCATTCCGGCGGCCGCAGCGGCTCCTCCGATCAGGGCCACGTTGACGCCCGGAAGATGTGAAAAACTGTCGTATAGGCTCGCAAGAATCAGCAGAATACAGATGGGCGGAACCATGAGCCCCAACACACTGATCAGAGAGCCTTTAACGCCTTGAAAGCGATCCCCGATGACAACCGAGGCGTTCACGACGTTCGGGCCAGGAAGTACCTGCCCCATGCCTAAAATGGTGGCGTATTCTTTTTCAGAGAGCCACTGGCTCTTTTCGACAATGATGTGTCGTGAGATTGCAGCCACTCCGCCAAAGCCAAGTAGGCCGATCGTGGCAAATCCTCGAAAAAGCTCGAAAAGACTGACGTCTCGGGTGGGCTGCGTCATGACCTGTATCGCTTTAGCGAATGTCGCGCGCTTCGACGTCAGTAACGTCTTTGTTGGCGAAAGGACCTGAGGCGGGAGTGGATTTACGTTGTGATTGGCGCGTCTTCCAGTATTCTTTGACTTCGAAAGGCTTGCCTCGCACCCGCGCCACAATGACTAAAATAGCGATGGCAAAAATCGTGGACAGGGCAAAAATGACTGCCATGGCGAGTCCTAACACCGTAACAACGATGAAGAGTGCTGTTTTGAGTGCACTGCGCAGTAGGTTGATGATGTGGGACACGTTGGCTAGTTTCAAACAAATACGATCAAGGAATAATGATGAGTGTAACGCTAGTAGATGTGCGTGCGGCGCTAGAGCAACTAGTTGATGCCAATACAGGGCAAACTATTTCAGCCTTAGTAAAAGACACGCAGATTCAGATCGCGGGCGTGCGCGTCAGTGTTCAGGTAGTCTTAGGTTATTACCCAGCAGAGGGAACCTTGCAAGAGATCCAGTCGCGCGTGGTGGGTGTGCTCAAGGCGTTGGGTGTGCCTGATCCAGATGTGCTGGTTTCGGTCAACGTTGTGCCCCACGCGATTCAGGGTGGGGTCCAGCGTGTTCCTGGTGTGCGCAACATTATTGCTGTGGCCTCGGGCAAGGGCGGTGTGGGGAAAAGCACGACCGCCGTGAACCTTGCCCTGGCACTGAAGGCCGCTGGCGCGCGGGTTGGGTTGCTCGACGCTGATATTTACGGGCCGAGTGTCCCGATTTTGCTTGGTGTGTCCCAGCGACCCGAGAGCTCGGATGGCAAGAGCATGACTCCGGTCATCGGTCACGGACTGCAGACGAATTCCATCGGGTTCATGCTGAGCGAAGACTCGCCCGCAATTTGGCGAGGCCCGATGGTTACCCAAGCGCTTGAGCAGTTGTTGCGTGCGACGAATTGGGATGACTTGGATTATCTGGTGATCGATATGCCGCCTGGAACGGGTGACATCGCGCTGACACTATCGCAGAAAGTCCCGGTCGTCGGGGCAGTGATTGTCACGACGCCCCAGGACCTAGCGCTTTTAGACGCCCGTAAAGGGTTGAAAATGTTTGAAAAGGTCAACGTGCCGGTTCTGGGCATTGTTGAGAACATGGCCATTCATATCTGCAGTAAGTGTGGCCATGCCGAGCATATTTTTGGCGAGGGCGGTGCCCAGCGCATGTCGCAGGATTACAACGTCCCGTGCTTGGGCAGCTTGCCTCTATCGATGGCGATCCGTGAGCGCGCCGATGGTGGCCGCCCCACTGTGATCTCTGAGCCGCAAAGCGAAGCAGGGCGTATCTACCGCCAAATAGCAGATAAATTAGCTGCAAAAATCGCCACACTGCCGAAGGACTTGAGTGAGAAGTTTGGGGTGATTTCGGTCAAGCGAACCTAATTGTTAGTCGTTTGGGGCTTACCCTCACCATCCGTAACAGGACGGGGGTAAAATCCGCGCTCTCGACTTTCAATTTTGAGGCGTTCGGTCATGAGTATAAAAAGCGACAACTGGATCCGCCGCGTGGCGCAGTCAGAGGGCATGATCGAGCCCTTTGAGCCTGGTCAGGTTCGCTC
>CAIUZV010000271.1 GCA_903903735.1 uncultured beta proteobacterium
GCAGGACCAGGGCTGGAACCGGCGCTATGTGGGCCTACTTTCAACAGGCCAGTGGTATCGACATGCGCAATGCTTCCACCGCCAGCGCCAATCTCGATGAGATCAACAGTCGGCAAGCGTACGGGCAATCCACTGCCCTTTTTAAAACGCGCTTGCCGAGCGGCCTCAAACTCCGTCGTAATAGACGGTCGACCGTTCGATATCAGACACGCTTTCGCTGTCGTGCCTCCCATGTCAAAGGCCATCACATCAGCAGTGTTAGCCAAACGCGCGGCATACGCGGCACCAAGCGCTCCAGCGGCGGGTCCAGATTCAAGCATACGGATCGGCATACGCTCACCCAACTGGCGAGAAATCACACCACCGTTAGACTGCATAATGTGTAGGGTCGCACGCATGCCTATTTGACGCAATCCGTCTTCGATCGCGCCCAGATAGTTTCCCACCATCGGCATCACACAGGCATTGAGTACGGTTGCGACCGAGCGTTCATACTCACGCATCTCGCCGAGCACTTCACTCGACAGTGACACGCAGAGTTCTGGCGCCACGCGCTGAATAACCGTTTTAATACGTTGCTCGTGTGAGGGATTGGCATAACTGTGCAGCAAACATACCGCAATAGCTTTCACACCCGCCTCTTTGAGTTGCCGCACAACGCGTTCAACATCGGCATCGTCCAAGGCTTGCACCACAGCACCCGAGGCATCGATCCGCTCTTGCACTTCTAATCGCAACTCACGGGGAACAATCGGATCAGGCCCAGGCGTTGTCAGGTCATATAAGTCGTAACGCAACTCGCGGGCGATTTCAAGCACATCTCGAAAACCAGCAGTTGTGATTAGCCCGGTGACCGCACCTTTGCGCTCGATCACTAAATTTGTCACTGCTGTTGTGGCACCGACCACTACATCAGTGACTTGCGACAGCTCAAGACTGTGTTCTTTGAGCATCGCTAATAGACCGACTCGTATCGGTATCACAACATCACCCACACCAGTCAGTACCTTGGCAGTTAACGCACTACCATCTGAACCCAACAGTACTAGATCAGTGAAGGTCCCACCAATATCAAAGGAAAATCGGTACCGCATTGAATCTTTTCCAGCAGCCATCAATTACCCCTTGACCTTGGACAGCTTGATGCCACGCTCAAATCCTTTTTCAAATTTCTTCTGTTCAAACACATCAGGCTTAATCTGAAAGAACTCTGTCAGCGCACGCTGCTCATCGGTCGTCGTATGCATCGTTGTCGCGTCAAACGGACAGGTTTGCGTGCACATCTCACACCCGATACAGTTCGCATGAATGGACTCCACACTCCCGTCACCTTGCGCCAACGCATCATAAAAACATGTTTGGATACAAATCGTACAGCTCGGGTTCTTACAGGCCTCGCTTGCGATCTCACTGTGCATGCGCGGCTTACGAAATTGCTCGCCATAATCTTTTACTGCCTGACGCGAAGCAATGCCGGTCATGGACGCAATGTCAGGATAGCCATGCGTATCCTTGAAGGTATCAAGTCCGTTGATCATGCTGGGTAAATACTTGATGCCTTTGAGCATCAGTACCGAACCAACCTGCACCAGCGGTGCGCCCGTCATAATGAACTCAACAATATCGCGATGATCGTAAATGCCGTTTGAGCCCGTGATTGGAATCCCCAGCTCTGTATAGATACGGTTCACCCAGCGCAGCGAAAGCGCCTTCGCCCACACACCGCCAATCCCGGCCGGTCCGCCCAGACGAGGCAAACCCGTTTCGATGTCTACCGAAAATCCTGTGTAGCGGTTGGTCGCCGTGACGGCCGACGCCCCCGCCTCTTTGACCGCACGCGCGACATCCAACACGCGCGACTGATCTGGCGTGAGCTTAATGACGACGGGAATCTTGACCGCTTCGCACACCCGAGCAGTGACCTCGCGAGCCACCTCTGGCTCTTGACCAATCATCGAACCACCATGCACGCCAGGCATCATGGCAGGATGAGGACAACCAAAGTTGAGCTCCACCATGGGCAGACCGCAATCTTCGATCGTGCGACAGATATCAATCCAGCTTTGTAGCGTTTTACCGCCCGCGCTACCAATTAGATGCGAACCCTGATCCTGTGCGTATTTATTCAAGTCCTTTAAATGAGGAATCCATTCGCGCAACGACGTGCTGGAATAGCCGGAACGACTATAGAAAATAAAATTCTTATTTACCTTTCCCTTTATCGTTTCATTCTTTTCATTCAGGATGGCGTACTTTGAGTTCTGCGTCAGGCGCGCCATATCCTCGATGTCGGTCAAGGTCTTGATGATCATGCCGCCCGCCCCTGCGTCGACACACTCACGAATAACCTCTGGACTATTCGTCGTCTCAATTGAGGCAATGACGACTGGGTTCTTAAATTTAATCCCACAAAAATCTAACGATAAATCAGCCATGCTTTTTCTCCAAATCGAATAAGTTCAAATCACACAGAATTTTTTTTACGCTTGCTACGTGCGTCTAAGGCTTGCCCACCTGGGCGAAGCGCAGTACGGCCACTTTCATTATTTGCTTCGACCAACCTAGCTAAGAGATCAAGAAACACTCTCCGCTCTGCAGGAGCGAGCGGTGCTAACAATTGCTGTTGCGATAGCTGCATATCTTGCTGATAGCGTTGTACGAATTTTTTTCCTGCAGGTGTGGTCAAACACAGTTTTCGACGGCGATTCAAGGGATCAACCACGCGCGACACAAGACCGCGATCTTCAAGGCGCTTTAAAATTTCGGCAACATTCGCTGGGTCGAGCCCCATCTCTTCCCCAATGGTCGCTTGATCGACACCAGGACGCATCATCAAGACGCTTAACAAACCAAACTGAATTGGGGTCACTTGCCCATCCGCGACTTGTTCGATGAACATCGCGACGTGAATCTGATGTAGCCGTCGAACCAGGTATCCAGGACGATCCCAGATGGTGTGCGCAGCGCCGCTCGCATCCTTTGGTGAGCCGACCCTCGGCACGACAACCAAGGCTGCTCTACTTTTACCTGCATCAGTATCTGACGACTTGGCCATTGGGCATCTCGCACAACCGTTTGTATACGAACAGTTCGTATACTGATGGTTTATTGTCAAGCCAGTGCAAGTGGCATGTCAAGTGAAATATTGTTCGCCCGTTAAGGACGAACGCCCGGCGTTTCTATGACCATCCCGCGCGCGCGCCACATCAAAAACAGCTCAAGCTCCACTAGCTCCTTAGCACCAAGTGCGAAGGGCTCTGCCCGCACGCCCGTCATGCAATTACGCAGACGCCGCTGCAACGACCCGACCGACTGCCATTCAAGTCGATATAACGGGTAGGCGGTGGGATGTCCCTGAGGGATAGGGTTTCCCCCAAGTTTTTGACCCGAACGCTCTGCATGACACTGGGCACAAGAAAGATTTAACTGCCCCAGTCGTTGATAAAAAAGCGTCTTCCCTGCTTCAAGCGCTTGGGCATTGACGGCGTTCTGCTCAACCGCAATTGGCATGCCTCGGGATTGCTGGCCGATAAAGGAGGTCAATGCCAACAAGGGCTTGCTCTCTTGTGCAAAAGGCTCGGCCCCTTGATGTGTCTGGCGACACACGTTCACTTGATCTGACAAGTTCAAGAGAGTACTGCCAACAAACTTAGGAAAACTCGCGGCGACACCTTTCATCGAGGTGCCGTCTGCGCCATGACACTTCGCGCAGGAAGTCTGACGCGATCCTGCAGGCGCTTGCCACAAAGACTCTCCATCCAAGACCCAGAACATTGCAGGATTTTGTGACGAGTCATCCTGCATGGCGCGATTTTCGGGCGTCATCAACACATAGCTAGACTGCCGTTGCGATCCCACCGGATCCGCGACAGTCGCTGTCACGTATGCCATCGACAAGCACAAGCAGATCAATCGCGCGAAGTCGTGCATCACCACGACGCAGCTCAAGAAACGGTTAACTGGCTCGTGACACTCGACGCGTAGTCGTTATCACCCAACCATTCGAACTCGAGTGAGCCAGTCTCAGTCGCGACGGTAAAAAAATTGATCACAGGATTGGCACCGACTCCCGGGTGCAGCTCAGCCCGAAAGACTTGTTGACCGTTATACGTGCAGACAAACTCGCGAATGATATCGCGCGGAATGCGCACTCCCTGCTGGGTGTGCCGAAAGCCAGACTCCATGTCGTGCTGAACAATGACACGAATCGCAATCACTTCGCCCTTGGTGGCAACCTTTGGCATTGTCACGAGCGTGCGCGAAGTCTTACTCATACGACCTCCGTGCAAGCTGCGAGTGTCACCAAGGTTTCAGCATGGCCTCGCCAAAAAGATCCATCGCTCATTTCTGCGATCGCCCACACACGTTGAGAATTCGCCAAGCGAATACGTGTGCCGATCTCGGCACGGCCTGCACGAGGACCTAAAAAGAAACTAATTACATTCGGCAAAGGATTGCCTTCAGCAACGACATGCAGCGCCTTCACGTGATCTGCCGGTGTCATGGGACTATCGACTTGGACTTTAATCGTCACGAGATTGCCGTTCTCAACAAGCGGCGGAAGTTCAAGAGTGACCCGCCCTGCCTTGGGGGATGCCGACCCCATGATGGCCTTCATGGCAGCGACGGCCTCGTCTTCGCTAGCGTGGGACGCAAAAAGCGGCGCTAAGCCAACTGCCCCCATCGCCATCACAAAAGTTCTTCGATTGGTTGTCATGGTTTCAAACTCACTAAAAACGCTACGACGTCTTCGATCTCTTGGCTGGTCAACAGTGTTTTACCGGCGTAGCCCGAAGCAACTCGATTTAATCCTGTCGGCCGATAATAAACAGGCATGATTGTTTCGGGATTAAAAACACTTGCATCAACGATCCGGGCTCGCAGCTGACTCGCCGTCAACTGCTGCGCACTCATACCAAGATCAGGTGCCATATTGCCCTGAAAGCGCTCCTCTGGAAAAGGACCGCTATGACAAAGAATACAAAGCCCGCTTTGTCGGCTTAAAACAATGAGCCTACCCTGGACAGGATCCCCTGCCTGGCTCGTCAGGGGCTCGGCGATCTCTACCGCTGCACTACTTTGTCCAACGCTCTGGGCGGGTGTTGCAAGCGACACAATCGCCGCCAGCAACGCTCCCCCCAAGAACCTTAAGGTCATACCAAGGTAAAGCCACTATTTTTGAGTGGCACGTCACGCAACCGCTTTCCTGTTGCGCGATAAATCGCGTTCAGGACTGCAGGAGCTGCGACGCAAATCGTTGGCTCACCGATACCGCCCCAGTCTTTACCGCCACCTTGAATGATGATGGTCTCAACTTTCGGCATTTGCGCCAAACGAATCGACCCGAACGTATCAAAGTTCTTTTGCTCGACGCGACCATCTTTGATGGTGCACTCTTCTTCGAACAAGGCGGACAACCCGTACACAAACGAACCAGAGACTTGACGCTCAATCTGCGCTGGATTCACCGCATAACCGCAATCTGTCGCGGCAACGATACGATGGATCTTCACTTTATTGCCGTCGGTCACCGACAACTCTGCAGCAGCCGCAACATAGCTGCCGAAAGCAGTCATCTGTGCCACACCGCGGAATACGCCTTTTGCCGCTGGCTTGGTCCAGCCGATTCCATCAGCCACTGCATTGAGCACGGCCAAGTTACGGGGGAACTTCGCCATGTACTTACGGCGGAACTCCACGGCGTCTACACCAGCGGCTTCAGCCATCTCGTCCATGAAGCATTCGATAAAGATTGCGTTCTGATTAATGTTCACACCACGCCAGAAACCTGGTGGCACGTGCGTGTTACGCATCGCATGATCGATCAGCTGGTTAGGGAACTCATAGCCGAAGCCATGTTCCCCACCATCAAACACACCCTGGAACACGATCGGATCACGGCCTTTTTGCTGCGCAACGATTGCTGGACGCACCGCAGCCAGAATCGATTGCCCCGACAGACGCATATGCACACCGGTCAGATTCTTGTTGGCATCAAATGAGCCTGTGAGCTTACACATCATGACGGGGTGGTAACGACCCTGCGTCATATCTTCTTCACGAGTCCAGATCAGTTTGATCGGTGTACCAGGCATTTGTTTAGCGATGTTGACCGCCTGCGTGGTGTAGTCCTGGAATGCACCACGACGACCAAAGCCACCACCGAGATTGATCTTATAGACCTCGCACTTATCACCCGGCAAACCGGAGGCCGCGATCACTGCAGCCATGGATGCTTCGCCGTCTTGCGTTGGCACCCAGGCTTCACAACGCTCTGGCGTCCACTTAGCCGTGGCATTCATCGGCTCCATTGGAGCGTGATTCAAGAAGGGATAAAAGTATGTCGACTCCACTTTCTTCGCAGCACCCGCAATCGCTGCTTTGGTGTCGCCGCGGGTGTTACCCACGAAGGCTTGCTCGGCAGTTAACCCTTCTTTCAACATCGCTGCGATTGAGGCACTGTTTACCTTACCGTTCGCGCCTTCATCCCAAACAATTGGCAATGCATCCAAAGCAGTCTTGGCAATCCAAAACGTGTCGGCTACCACGGCAACAGCAGTGTCGCCGACTTGTACAACTTTTTTCACACCCTTCATGCCAGAAATTTTCGCAGCATCAAAGCTTTTCACTTTGCCGCCAAACACTGGACTCTCTTTAATCGTCGCAACCAACATGCCGGGCAGTTTTAAATCCATGCCGTAGACTTGTTTGCCGGTTACTTTATCTTCGAAGGTGTCGATACGCTGCACCGACTTACCAATGATCTTCCAGGACTTTGGGTCC
>CAIUZV010000272.1 GCA_903903735.1 uncultured beta proteobacterium
CCCCGTCTTAGTTCATGCAAATCCTCAGGTGGGTGCCCTGCTGGGCCTGACCCCTGAGCACCTCGGCTCGCAGCGTTTCTTGGATGTCGTCAGTGGCTCTGCCGCACTGCCGGGCGGGGACACGCTTTCGGCTGTCTATAGCGGCCACCAATTTGGAGTGTGGGCAGGTCAACTCGGTGACGGACGTGCCCACCTGCTGGGCGAAATCGCTGGTTCGCAAGGCAATTGGGAATTGCAACTCAAAGGGGCAGGGCCCACACCGTATTCTCGTCGCGGAGATGGACGAGCTGTGTTGCGCTCTTCCATACGCGAGTATCTCGCAAGCCAGGCGATGCAGGGCTTGGGGATACCCACAACCCAGGCACTTTCGCTGGTGAGTGCAAAAGACCGCGTCATACGTGAAACTGCTGAGACTGCAGCGGTCGTCGCGCGCATGGCGCCTAGTTTTGTTCGATTTGGATCCTTTGAACACTGGGCGGCGCGCAATGCGCCGGATCAGTTGGCCACGTTGGCGAACTATGTGATCGAGCGGTTTTACCCAGAGTGTTTGTTGGCTGATGCTGGCATTCCGGACACACCAGAGCAACGATATGTTCGGCTGCTTCGTGCGGTGGTCCAGCGGACGGCTCTTCTGATGGCGCAGTGGCAGCTTGTCGGCTTTTGCCACGGAGTGATGAATACCGACAATATGTCTATTCTTGGCCTGACCCTCGATTATGGTCCGTTTGGTTTTATGGACGGCTTTGATGCCAAGCACATTTGTAATCATACGGATGCACAAGGGCGCTATGCCTGGCATGCGCAACCCAAGGTTGCCCACTGGAATCTGTATCAACTCGCAAATAGCTTGCATGTGATTGCGCCGGATGCGGAGGCTTTACGCTCGGCCCTGGATACGTTTGAACCTATTTTTCTCCAAGCAATGCAACACCAAATGACTCAAAAGCTGGGTCTCGGTGTGTGGCAAGCGGGAGACGAAACCTTGATGGATGACCTCTGGTCGCTCATGCAAGCGAATCACGCTGACTTTACACTGACGTTTAGACAACTCGCGCATGCTCCGGGTGTGGGTGCCGAGGATCCTGAGCGGGTTCGACGTGATTTGGGGGGCACGACGAGCCCTACTGTGCGGCCATTTATAGACCTTTTCCTTGACCGCGAGGCGGCGCAAGCCTGGCTCGAGCGCTACCTGCAACGGCTTGGGTCAAACGATGCCATGGAAAGAAACACCCGTCTGAATGCGATGCTTACGGCCAACCCACTCTATGTTTTGCGCAATCATTTGGCTCAAAAAGCCATTGAGCTGGCCGAAGCGGGCGATTTCAGTGAGGTCGACACGCTAATGGGCATGCTGAAGTCGCCCTGTAGTTACCAGGCCGGAATGGACGCCTATGCGGCTCAGCCGCCTGCCTGGGCAGCTAAAATCGAGGTAAGTTGCTCGTCCTAGTGCCATAATTCAACATCAACTACAGGTTTGTACGGTTCACATATGTCTGGCAACACACTCGGCACTCTGTTTCGCGTCACCAACTTTGGTGAATCTCATGGCCCAGCCATCGGCTGCGTGGTCGATGGCTGCCCGCCTGGGCTCGCCTTGTGCGCAGAGGATATACAGCTTGAGCTTGATCGGCGCCGTCCCGGCACTTCTCGCCATGTGACCCAGCGACAAGAGTCTGACCAGGTTGAAATCCTGTCCGGGGTGTTTGAGGGGTACACAACCGGAACGCCCATCGGGCTCTTGATCCGTAACACCGATGCGCGTAGCAAGGATTACAGCAACATCGCGCAGACGTTTCGTCCTGGGCATGCCGACTACACATACTTCAAGAAGTATGGTGTGCGAGACCCTCGCGGCGGAGGGCGCTCATCTGCGCGCCTGACCGCGCCCACCGTTGCTGCAGGCGCGATTGCCAAAAAGTGGCTAAAAGAGACTTTTGGTACCCAAGTCCGGGGATACATGTCTGCGTTGGGCCCGCTAGAGCTCGCGTTTGTGAGTTGGGACCACGTGCCCAACAACCCGTTTTTTGCTGCAGACACGAGCCGTCTGGAAGAACTCGAAGCCTACATGGACGCATTGCGCAAGGCGGGCGACTCAGTTGGCGCACGCATAGAGGTTGTCGCAGAGGGCGTTCCCGCGGGCTGGGGTGCGCCGATTTACGATCGCCTGGATGCGGATATCGCCCATGCAATGATGGGACTGAATGCGGTGAAAGGTGTCGAAATTGGTGCCGGTTGTCGGAGCGTGGCGCAACGCGGATCCGAGCATGGAGACGAAATGACACCCGCCGGTTTCCTGACCAACCATGCAGGGGGAGTTCTGGGCGGAATATCGACTGGGCAGCCTGTGACGGTGAGCATAGCGATCAAGCCAACCTCAAGTATTCGAACCGAGCGCCGTTCGATAGACAAAGCGGGGCAAGCGGTCATGGTTCAGACCCTCGGCCGACATGACCCATGCGTCGGCATTCGGGCCACACCCATTGCTGAGGCTTTGCTGGCCCTGGTGCTTGCCGATCATGCCCTGCTCGATCGTGCGCAGTGCGGAGCTGTTTTACGCGGCTAGCCGGAATGGAACAGCTGCCATGAGGGGGTGATCCCTATGGCATAATCGAACGCTAAACATTTAACACTTCATAGCGACCGACAGAGACAACGTCATGAAAAAAACCCTTTACGACAAGCTATGGGACGCCCATGTGGTTCACGAAGAGGCCGACGGCACCACGATCCTATACATTGACCGCCATTTGTTGCATGAGGTAACCAGTCCGCAAGCGTTTGAGGGACTGGAACTCGCCGGACGGAAGTTATGGCGCCTGAACGCCAACCTTGCGGTGGCGGATCATAACGTGCCCACTATTGATCGCAAAGAAGGAATCACCGATCCGATTTCCAAACTGCAGGTCGACACGCTTGATGCGAACTGTGAGAAGCACAACGTCATCGAATTCAAGATGAACGATTTGCGCCAAGGCATCGTGCATGTCATCGGACCCGAACAAGGCGCAACGCTACCTGGCATGACTGTCGTGTGCGGCGATTCACATACCAGCACACATGGCGCGTTAGGCGCACTTGCGTTTGGAATTGGCACTTCAGAAGTCGAGCATGTCATGGCGACTCAGACACTGCAAGCCAAGAAAAACAAAAATATGTTGGTGCGCGTTGAAGGCACACTGCCTGTCGGCTGCACCGCGAAAGATATTATTTTGCACGTCATCGGTGTGATTGGCACGGCCGGTGGTACCGCGCATGCAATCGAGTTTGCAGGTAGCGCTATTCGTGACCTGTCCATCGAAGGCCGCATGACTCTTTGCAATATGTCGATTGAAGCCGGTGCGCGCTCAGGAATGGTCGCCGTGGACCAGAAAACGATTGACTACTTCGTCGGCAGGCCATTCGCGCCGAGCGGAGCGCTGTGGGATTCAGCAGTAGCTTACTGGAAGACCTTGCGTTCTGACGAGGGTGCGCACTTTGACCGAATCGTGGACATAGATGCCAAGCAGATTTCACCGCAAGTCACTTGGGGAACATCGCCTGAGATGGTTCTACCTGTCACGGGTCGGGTTCCCGATCCTGAGCGTGAAAAAGACGAAATGCGCCGTAGCGGTATGGAGCGTGCGCTGGAGTACATGGGGCTCAAGCCCAACACGCCGATCCAAGATATTAAAGTTGATCGTGTCTTTATCGGCTCGTGCACAAATTCCCGCATCGAGGATCTACGCGCTGCCGCTGCCGTGGCGCGTGGAAAGCGCGTCGCGAGCAATGTTCGTCAGGCGATGGTTGTTGCAGGGTCTGGGTTAGTCAAGGCGCAGGCTGAGCGTGAAGGACTAGACAAGATTTTTATTGAAGCTGGTTTTGAGTGGCGTGAGCCGGGCTGTTCGATGTGTCTTGCGATGAATGCAGATCGTCTCGAGCCGGGTGAACGCTGTGCCTCAACATCCAATCGAAACTTTGAGGGGCGTCAAGGGCAGGGCGGACGCACTCACCTCGTTAGCCCCGCGATGGCTGCTGCTGCTGCCGTTGCCGGCCACTTTGTCGACGTACGTAACTTCCGGTAATCATCATGGACGCATTCACCACACACCAAGGCCTCGTTGCCCCGTTAGACCGTGAGAACGTTGACACCGATCTCATTATTCCGAAACAGTTTCTAAAGTCGATCAAGCGCACTGGCTTTGGGCCAAACCTGTTTGATGAACTGCGCTACCTTGATCATGGTGAGCCGGGGATGGATAACTCCAAGCGCCCGCTCAACCCTGACTTTGTTTTGAATCACTCACGCTACCAGGGAGCCTCGATCCTGATTGGTCGCAAAAACTTTGGCTGCGGCTCCAGCCGTGAGCACGCGCCCTGGGCATTGGCGCAATATGGTTTTCGTGCTGTGATCGCACCGTCTTTTGCGGATATCTTTTTTAACAATAGCTACAAAACCGGATTTTTACCCATCGTGCTCTCAGAGCTACAAGTTGCGCGCTTGTTTGACGAAGTCCGTGGCTTTGTTGGTTATAAGCTGACGATCGATCTCGAGAAACAAGTCGTCATTGCGCCAGACGGTCGGGCAATGGAATTTGATATTACGCCCCATCGCAAGTACTGCTTGGTAAATGGCCTAGACGAAATTGGATTAACGTTGCGCAAGGAAGAAAAAATTCGCACGTTTGAAGCAGAGCGTCTGGCACGTCATCCGTGGTTAGATGTCGTGCCGATTGTCCGTTAACCTTATTTTTAAACGGGCCGGTTTTCCGGCCCAATATTTTTGGATGTACACATCATGACAAAGAAAATCGCGGTGTTGCCAGGCGATGGCATTGGTTCTGAAATTATCGAGCAAGCCGTACGCGTGCTGCAAGCCCTCGGTCTTTCGCTCGACATTGAGCATGCTCCAGTGGGCGGTACCGCCTATGACCTACATGGACATCCTCTGCCGCCCGCGACCTTAAAGCTTGCTCAAGAATCTCACGCTGTGCTGTTTGGTGCCGTGGGTGACTGGAAATACGACAAGCTGCCGCGTGAGCTCCGTCCTGAACAGGCTATTCTCGGCTTGCGCAAGTCCCTCGGCTTATTCGCCAATCTGCGTCCCGCTGTTCTCTATCCAGAACTCGCAAACGCTTCTTCACTGAAGCCAGAAATTGTTTCGGGGCTCGACATACTGATCTTGCGTGAGCTGACCGGAGACATTTATTTTGGATCGCCGCGCGGTATTCGCACTGCGACAGATGGCCCGTTCGCCGGAAGCAAAGAAGGTTTCGACACCATGCGTTATGCCGAGCCAGAAATTCGACGGATTGCGCACCTCGGGTTTCAAGCGGCACAAAAACGCAGCGGAAAGTTGTGCAGCGTAGATAAGGCAAACGTACTTGAAACGTCGCAACTGTGGCGTGATACGGTGATCGAGGTCGCGAAAGACTACCCAGACATTGCGCTTACCCACATGTATGTCGACAATGCGGCCATGCAATTGGTTCGTGCTCCACGCGAATTTGATGTCATAGTGACGGGTAACTTGTTTGGCGATATCTTGTCGGATGAAGCAGCGATGCTCACGGGATCGATTGGAATGCTTCCTTCCGCATCCATGAATGCATCGGGTCAGGGTCTCTATGAGCCGAGCCATGGCTCAGCTCCTGACATTGCCGGTAAAGGTGTCGCGAATCCCTTGGCCACCATTTTGTCCGCTGCGATGATGTTGCGTTATTCGCTAGACAATGATGCGCAAGCGAAACGAATTGAGCAGGCTGTTCAACGTGTCTTGCAACAGGGTTTGCGCACCGCCGATATTTATGAGCCGGGTACGACGAAAGTTGGAACGGCGGCGATGGGTGATGCTGTACTCAAAGCGCTGAATTAAGTTTTAATTAGCGTTAAAATGCTGATGATCAGCATATCCTTTATTTATACAAAGTTCTGAAATGAAACACTCTGTTGGATTAGTCGGTTGGCGCGGTATGGTTGGCTCTGTGCTTATGCAGCGCATGCGCGATGAGGGTGATTTTGCACTCATTGATCCCGTATTTTTCTCGACGAGTAATGCGGGTGGCAAGAGCCCTTCCTGGGCGGGCGAAACCCCCTTACAAAACGCGTACGACATCGACGCGCTAAAGAAGCTCAATACGATTGTGACGGCCCAAGGCGGCGATTACACCTCAGAGGTGTATCCGAAATTGCGTGCGGCAGGATGGACAGGATATTGGATCGACGCGGCGAGCACTCTTCGCATGAAGGATGATGCACTGATTGTTTTGGATCCGGTCAATCGGCCCATCATTGACGCCGCGCTTAAGCGCGGTGTGAAAGATTTTATCGGTGGCAATTGCACGGTGAGTTGCATGCTGATGGGTCTGGCGGGATTATTCAATCAGGGTCTGATTCAATGGATGACATCCATGACGTATCAAGCCGCCTCTGGTGGCGGCGCGCAACACATGCGAGAACTTCTGACGCAGTTTGGGTTGATCAACGCAGAAGTGCAGACGCATTTGATGGACCCGGCCTCTGCGATTCTTGACATCGATCGCAACGTGTTGGCGATTCAACAGTCAGGTCGACTCCCGACCGAACATTTTGGGGTGCCACTGGCTGGCAACCTCATCCCTTGGATCGATAAGGACCTGGGTAATGGGATGTCGCGCGAAGAATGGAAAGGCGAAGCGGAGACCAACAAGATTCTCGGTCGCGGACAAGGTCTTGGTTCGGCACCGATACCAATCGACGGACTTTGTGTACGTGTCGGGGCGATGCGTTGCCACAGCCAGGCGTTGACGATCAAACTGACGCGTGATGTGCCACTCGATGAAATCTTGGATATCGTTGCCAAGGGGACCGCTTGGGCCAAAGTTGTTCCGAACACAAAAGAAGAAACACTGAGTCGACTCTCACCCGTGGCGGTGACTGGCACGCTCGACATCCCTGTTGGACGTATGCGTAAGCTGTCCATGGGCAATGAGTATTTGGGTGCGTTCACCGTTGGCGACCAACTACTTTGGGGTGCGGCAGAGCCCCTACGTCGGATGTTGCGTATCACTTTAGGTCAACTGTAATGCTTAAGGAAATGACAATGCGTAGTCGACGTCAAGTTGCGGTGCTCCCGAGATACCTCGGCTTAGCGGCTTTTACGGGCTTGACGTTGTTATCGGTCGGTTTCTTCAACGCTGCCTGGGCAGCGAAGCCCGGCCACGGAAGTGTCATGTCTCCGGCAGGGGCGCCGCTAAGGCTGGAAATACCGTTGTACGAGCTGACGTCCGAAGACGTGGCGGTGTTGAAAGTCAACGTCGCACAGCAGCAAGCGTGGGTAGCGGCAGGACTGACAAGCCCTGCGCCCCTAGACACCCTCGTTGTGACCATTGAGCCAGGATTCTCTGCGGGTTCGCGTCGGCTAGTCGTGCGCTCGTCCCAATCGGTGAACCGTCCGGTGATCGATGTGCTGCTCGATGTTTCGCTCGCTACAGGACGCTTGACCGTTCAATCCAGCTATCTCGTGCTGGTGAGCGCATCGCCCTCTGGCAGTGTGGTGGTCGCACCCGGCGATACGCTCGCGGGTATTGCCCAACGTTACGCTGTTGCCGGCGCTGATTTGTACCAAATGCTTTGGGCGTTGTACCAAGCAAATCCAAAAGCCTTCATTTCGGAGAACATGAACCTGCTACGGGCCGGAGCCACATTATCGATTCCGGATGCGCAGACAGTACTCGCAGTGGACGCGAAACAAGCCTATGCCATGTTTTTAAAGCATGCCGAGGCATTTAAGCGGGGCCGAGGCTCGGCCAATCGTCCGAGCCAGGCTCCCGTTGTGCCGCCCGGTCCAACCGCATCGGGGACTGTACAACCGCCAGCAGCGCCCGCCGAGCCAGCTCCCACGGTCGATCAGCTGCGCCTAAGTGCCGCAACACCGATTGCAGCTCAAGAGGACGCTAAGGTTGCTGCTGCGCAAGAGCTCAAAGAAATGCAACAACGGATCGAAACGCTGCAACAGAATGTGCAGCAGCTACGCAATGTGGTCCAGCAACAAACTGAGTCCGCGCAACCCGGTCAGTCTGGCAGCGCGTCGCCAAGTAATGTATCGGCTGCAAATGCGTCGTCTGGAAATGCAACAGCTGGGAGTCCTCCTTCCGCAAACACAACGGCAGCAAGTACATCCGTTACTCAAGGAGATCGTCCTGCTGCCTCAGGAATGGCCCGGGTACAACAGATTGCGAATGACAATGTGCTGTGGGTGGTCTTGGGTGCGTCAGCCTTTTTAGCGCTGTTGATGGCGTTGATGCTACGGCGAGCTGGGCAGCGCGAGACCGAGGCTGGCGACGCCTCTCAAAACGATCCGGTGATTGCTAAGGCGTTTGATCAGAAGCTTCAGTCCATCGATCTGAACTTAGATACTTCGGCAACGGAGCCCAAGCCTGCTGCAGCTCCCGAGAAAAAAGTTTAGTTGTTCTATCCGGACATGGGCAAGCCGTGACTCGCATCGCCCTAGGCATCGTGTATGACGGCCAGGCGTGGCAGGGCTGGCAGACGCAACCGCACGGCCAAACCGTGCAAGACTGCGTCGAGGCCGCGCTGTCTAAATTTACCGCGCAGCCCGTTGCGACGGTTTGTGCTGGGCGCACCGATACCGGTGTTCATGCGTTAAATCAGGTTATTCACCTCGACACCGATGCGATCCGCACCGAAGAGTCTTGGGTGCGCGGCACGAACGCGCATCTACCTCCGAGCGTTGCGATCCAGTGGGCGCGTCAGGTACCCGATGCGTTTCACGCGAGATTTTCCGCTGTCGCACGTTCCTATACGTATGTCATTTTGAATACACGCGTGAGGCACCCTTTGTGGGACGGTCGTGTCGGTTGGGTACATCAATCGTTGGATGTTCCCGCCATGGAAGTCGCAGCGAAAGATTTGCTCGGTGAGCATGACTTTTCTAGTTTTCGCTCCGCACAGTGTCAAGCGAAGTCTCCGGTGCGCACGATGCAGCGTGTCGCGATATCGGTACAAGGCTCAAAAATTGTAGTGCAGTTGACAGCAAATGCCTTCTTGCATCACATGGTTCGGAATATCATGGGGGCACTTGTGCAAGTGGGGCAAGGACGGCAAGGCGTGGACTATGTTTCGGAGTTATTGCGGGCCCGAGACCGCACGCTTGGTGCGCCAACCTTTTCTGCACAGGGGCTCTACCTAACAGACGTTAACTACCCAGACTACGATTTTCCACGAGCGAGCACGGAAGGCTTTAGCCTTGACAGCATTCACTTTGAAGACAGACCATGAGTGTGATGAAACATACACGTATCAAGATTTGTGGGATTACCCGCGAAGAGGATCTTGCCTGCGCCGTGCAGGCTGGGGCAGACGCGTTAGGGTTTGTGTTTCATCCCTCCAGCAAACGTTACGTCAGCCCGGCGCGTGCAGGAGAGTTATGCGCGGCCCTGCCACCTTTCGTTGTCAGCGTGGCGCTGTTTGTGGATCCTCAGCCTGCGTTCGTACAGGAAGTTCTGAAGGTGATGTCGCCTTCCGTTTTGCAGTTTCACGGGGACGAGTCAGCGGAGTTTTGTTCAAGTTTTAGTAGGCCTTATCTGAAAGCCTTTCGTGTCGGGGCGCCTGGGTTAGAGACTTCCGTGGGCCTTGCTGCGCATTGCAAGCAATACGCCTCGGCCCAAGGATGGCTGTTTGATAGTTACTCGCCAATGTATGGCGGGAGCGGTCACGGTTTTGATCATGCATTGCTTGTCGAGGTAAAACGATTGGCAGAGGCACGCCCGTTGGTGTTATCGGGTGGATTGAATCCAACGAACGTGCAGACGGCCATCGAGGCTACCCAGCCCTGGGCAGTGGATGTCAGTAGCGGGGTAGAGTCTAGTCCGGGTATGAAGTCCAACGACAAAATCTTGGATTTCGTTGCTGCGGTCTTCAAAGCGAACTCCAAGGCAGCCCTTTGACAGCTAGGGCGCTAAACCGATATAATCTTCGTCTTTACAGGCGGTTAGCTCAGCTGGTTAGAGCGCCACGTTGACATCGTGGAGGTCGTTGGTTCGATTCCAATACCGCCTACCAATTAAGGCCCGTAGC
>CAIUZV010000273.1 GCA_903903735.1 uncultured beta proteobacterium
CGCTCTGGCACTCGCCTTTGCTGCTATTTCGGCAACCGGCGTCGCTTCCGCACAAACAGTAGACAATTGGAAGAACGGCTCTAACGAGCTCATCTGGAAGAACGGTTCCAATGAACTCTGCTGGCAGAACAACTTCTGGACCCCAGCAACTGCTGCTGCTGAATGCGTCAAGAAGACAGCTCAGCCAATGGCAGACAAAGTTTCGATCAAAGCCGAAGCTCTGTTTGACTTTGACAAAGCAATTGTCAAGCCAGAAGGCCGCAAGCTTCTTGACCAAGTCGTTGGCCGCGCACAAGCGATCAACCTCGAAACCATCATCGCCATCGGTCACACTGACTCGATCGGTTCAGATGCTTACAACCAAGCCCTGTCGGTTCGCCGTGCAGAAGCTGTCAAAGCTTACTTGGTTACCAAAGGCGTTGCTGCTAACCGCATCACCGCTTCGGGTAAAGGCAAGTCAAATCCTGTTGCTGACAACCGTACAGCAGCTGGTCGCGCACAGAACCGTCGCGTAGACGTCGAAATCATCGGCAGCAAGAAGTAATTCTTGATGTTGATAGGGTAAGGCTGGCTCTGCCAGCGCTTATTCCGACCCAAAAAGGCCTCGTTCGCGGGGCCTTTTTTTATTTTGTTGTTTTCTTTGCTGTTCTATAAGCGATTAGATCTATGTCCTCTGATGCCCCGCACTCTTCCTCGAATGTCGATCAGGCTGAATTAGATAAGTTCAGCGCACTCGCCTCTCGCTGGTGGGATCCAAACAGCGAATTCAAGCCTTTGCATGCCATCAATCCACTACGACTTGAATGGATCAAGCGGCTAGTCGGCGGCCTGCACGACAAAACCGTACTTGATGTAGGTTGCGGCGGTGGAATCCTGGCTGAAAGCATGGCGCTCGCTGGCGGCAAAGTCACTGGCATTGATTTGGCCGATAAGTCGCTGAAGGTTGCAAAACTACATGGCCTGGAGTCAGGGGTGCCTGTCACCTATCGCAGCATCAGCGCCGAAGACATGGCATTAGAACAACCGCAGACGTTTGATATCGTGACCTGCATGGAAATGCTTGAACACGTGCCAGACCCGGGCTCAATCGTGCGTGCGTGTGCCACACTCGTCAAACCAGGTGGTTGGGTGTTCTTTTCAACACTGAACCGCAACCCAAAGTCCTTTCTGTTCGCAATTGTTGGTGCGGAGTATATTTTGCGACTTTTGCCACGCGGCACACATAGCTGGCGCAGTTTTGTACGCCCGAGCGAACTCGCAGCCTCAGCACGTGCGCATGGCCTCACCACACAAGAATTAATCGGTATGGGATACAACCCTTTCACACAAACGTATTCGCTCAATCAAGATACGAGCGTGAACTATTTAATGGCTACTCGCAAATGAGCGCTCTCATTCTGTTTGATTTTGACGGCACGATTGCCGATACAGCACCTGATCTTGGCGCCGCAGCCAACAAGCAGCGCGAGCGCGCGGGTTTGCCACCACTGCCTCTTGATGTGCTGCGGCCCTATTCCTCAGCCGGCGCACGCGGTCTCTTGCGCTGTGCACTGAACCTTGCCCCTGGCGACGCTACGTATGAGCAACACCGTCTGCAATTCCTTGCAGACTATCAAGCTGCGATGACAGTGGACACGTGCCTCTTTGATGGTGTGCCAGAGTTGCTAGAACAGATTTCAGCACGCGGCTTGTCTTGGGGCATTGTCACAAACAAAGTCACGCACTTAGCGCAACCTATCGTCACGGCCTTAGGACTGGATAAGGACTGCGCGGTACTGGTGTGTGGCGATACGACGGCACATGCCAAGCCGCACCCTCTTCCGCTGCTGCATGCGGCGCAACAAGCTGGCTACGGCACGGATCGCTGCCTATATGTCGGCGATGACATCCGAGACATTCAAGCCGCGCGCGCAGCTGGTATGCCCTCTATTGCGGCAGCGTATGGCTACTGTGGACCCGATCATCCCGTCGAGACCTGGCAGGCGAATCACACGGCGCAGTCTGCGCGCGAAATGTGGCCAATGATTAAGCAACTGATGAATGTGTAAGAGATCGCCTTCGATTTAGTTACAAAGACTGAACTCTTTTACATCGCATCTGTCTGAATCAATAGATTGTTCGTCTACAATCGCACTACTGGGGCCGATCCGGATTCGACGTGGGTCGCGAAACAGTGCAGGGCATGCCGAGCACCAGTTCGCTCGTAAATCCAC
>CAIUZV010000274.1 GCA_903903735.1 uncultured beta proteobacterium
GTGCGTCAGTTTGCCGATTGGGGCGCCAATGTGATCAAGATTGAAGAGCCAGGTGACGTGCCGGACGACAAACCCGGTGGCTCGTCGCAGTTCGCCGATTATCAAAACACTCACCGCAACAAGCGCAGCGTGACCTTGAACCTCAAGCACCCCGAGGGCAAGGCTTTGTTCATGGAAATGGTCAAGCAAGCTGACGTGGTGATCGAAAACTATCGCCCCAACGTCAAGTTCAAGCTCGGGATCGACTACGAATCACTGCGCAAAGTGAATCCGCGCATCATCTTGGCAAGCGTATCGGGCTTTGGGCAGGACGGTCCTTATGTTGATCGGCCTGGTCTGGATCAAATCGCGCAGGGCCTGGGCGGCATCATGTCTGTAACCGGTGAGCCCGGTCGCGGTCCGATGCGTGCCGGCATCCCGGTTGCGGATCTGACCTCTGGCTTGTTCTGTGCGATTGGTACGTTGGTTGCGTTGCTCGAGCGCGAAGAATCGGGTGAAGGCCAGTGGGTGCAGTCCTCGTTGTTGCAAGCGCAGGTGTGGATGATGGACTTCCAGATCATGCGTTGGCTGATGAACAAAGAGATTCCAGGCCAAACAGGTAACAACCACCCCACTACAGCGGCAACAGGCGTCTATCCAACCTCAGATGGTTTCATCAATTTGGCTGCAATGGGCACGGAAATGTTCGTGCGCTTGGTCAAGGCGCTTGGTCGCCCTGATATCGCCGAAGACCCACGCTTTAAAGATATCAAGACGCGTGGCCAGCATCGACCTGCACTCAACGAATTGATTGCAGAGTGCACGAAAGAAAAACCTTCGGCCTATTGGATCGATGTCTTTAACAAAGAGGGTGTGCCTTGCGGCTACATCAAGAACGTTAAAGAGACGATGGAAGACCCGCAGGTGGTGCATCTGGGAATGGCCAAGAAGTTGCAACATCCTAAGCTCGGCGAAATTAGTGTGGTGAATCAGGCTGTGATCATGAGCCGCTCCAAGCGCGATGTGTTTACGGCTGCGCCGGATCGTGGTGAGCACAACCATGAGGTCTATGCAGAGTTTGGGATCAGCGCTGACCGAGTCAACGCGTTGGCCAAAGCAGGCGCAATTTGAGTGTCAAAGTCTGAGTCAAAGTAAGAGTGAAGGTAAGAGTGAAAGGAGAGGCATTGTGACAAAAGCTTCAGTGACTGCAACGGTCTACACCGCACGTCGTCAGCCGCTTAGCAGCCGTGGTTCGTCTGCGAGCAAGTTTCTGGGCACGACTGCTCGAGCGCCGATCGTATCGGCCTTTGATAGTCTTGGTCGCCCGGAAAATTTGCCTGATGAAATCGCGCAGCAGCTGCGCACGCGTATTCTGAACGAAAGCCTTGCACCGGGACAGCGTTTGCCGACCGAGCAAGAGTTGGGCGCGCAGTTTGGCGTGAGCCGTAACGTGGTGCGCGAAGCGATTGCACGACTCAAGCTAACAGGCCTAGTTGAAACGCGACATGGTGTGGGCACCTTCGTCTGTGCCGATATCGCGATGCGCCCCTTCGAGGTGTCGCACGACGATTTGATGGACTTGGGTCAGATTATTCAGGTGCACCAATTGCGCGTGGAGATCGAGTCGGGTGCGGCCGCGTTAGCTGCGACCCATCGCACCAAAACACAGCTTGAAACCTTGCAGCTAGCCTGGAAGAAAGTTGAGCAATCGTCGGCGGACTGGCAGATCGCGGCCCATTCGGCGGTAGACTTCCACCTGGCCGTCGCGCAAGCGGCGAACAACCCGCATTTTGTGCGCATTATGGGGCACTTGAGTCACGTGATTCATCATGCGGTGCGCACGTTCAGATTCAGAAATACCGGCACGACCCGTATCGATGAAATCGGTGATGAGCATGGGCTTATCGTCGACGCGATCGCGCGGCAGGATTCGGCGGGAGCCCGTCAAGCA
>CAIUZV010000275.1 GCA_903903735.1 uncultured beta proteobacterium
AATCCCATCTTGAAACATTTTGGTTGGTCGACGGAAGTTCACGGCGGTTAACGCCTTACCGGTCGCAATTGCCATGCTTGAATGCTGTGTGTGATCAAGACGCTGCGCCAGTACCAAGCTGCCGGAGGAATCCGCAATCACGATGGCGACGGGCCACTGATTTTTTGTCGCCTCCGCCTCGGCGGCAAGCATCATTTTCTTTGCTCGCTCGAGCGTAATGGGGCGCCCATAAGGCAGTGGTTTGTCTAGAATTGGGGTAGTTATTGTCATTTTCTTGAGGCAGGTATATTTTTAAAGTGTCTAGCGATCTTATACTTGACCGCGCAAGTGGATAACAAGGTATTTTTATCTGATGCTAGGGAAGTCCCGAAGCGAGGAAGCAGCTATGGCAATTTTGGATGTCGATCATGTCAACGTCACGACCAGTGACCTTGAGCGTATGAGGCTTTTCTACACCGAAGTGCTAGGGTTAACAGAAGGGGTGCGACCGCCTTTTTCCCGTCCCGGCGCCTGGATGTACTTGGGTGAGCGCGCTGTCGTGCATATTTCTACGGGGCGTGCACCCGTTGGCCAAAGCAGCGATGCGTTTGACCATATTGCATTTAAAGCCAATGATCTAGAAGCCACGCGCGCCCGGCTTCAGCGCCATGGGGTTGCCTTTACCGAATTTGGTGTGCCTGATCGACAACTTCATCAGCTATTTCTCAGAGACCCTGAGGGAATGCAGATTGAGCTGGTATTTTCCGGAGAAGACGCGCGCATCGCCCACGAAGAAGGCGCGGCAGTCGATGTGACTCAGCGCGGCGGTCTGGCGAAGTCTCTTAAGTGAGAGATGGATGAATGCTGCCAATTAGCCTGAAGCAGAAGGTATGGCGAGCATTTTCTTGGAGTTGTGCCCAGAGCATCACCGGTCGGCGATGCTCTAGGACAAGCGACTGATGCTTAACGTGTAACCGCTTAATCTACTCGTGCGCCAGAGTCTTTAACGATTTTTTCCCAAGTTGCAAGGTCATCCTTGAGCAGTGCGGCGAACTGTTGTGGTGTGTTTTGCAAGGGATCGCAGCCTTGCTTGATCAGCCTGTCTTGAACGTCCTTATCTGCCAAGGCGGTTTTGATCGCGGCATTGAGTTTGTCAACGATCGCCGCTGGTGTGCCAGCTGGAGCCAAAATGCCGTACCACGGTGTTGAGCCGAAACCGGGAATGGTTTCGCTAATGGATGGCGTGTTGGGCAGGGCAGCGATGCGTTTTTCGTTAGTGACGGCTAAGGCCTTGATCTTGCCAGAGGCGAGTAAAGACAAGGAGGAGGGCGCGCTCTGGACAGAAACCGGAACCTGACCGCCAGCCACATCCGTAGCGGCCGCAGCAGCACCTTTGTAAGGTACGTGTTGCATGTCGATGCCGACTTTCTGTTTAAACATCTCAACGATCAAATGGTTGAGCGTGCCATTGCCTGCTGAGGCATAGTTGATCTTGCCGGGATTGGCTTTCGCTTGCGCGATGAGTTCGGCCACATTGTTGGCAGGGAAGGCAGAGTTAACCACGAGCACATAGCCGGCACTAGCAACCAACCCGACAGGAGTGAAGTCCTTGAGTGGATCAAAGCCCGTTGTCTTGTAGAGCCAAGGGTTGATCACTTGTGTACTGTTTGTAGTGAGCAAAAGAGTGTAGCCATCAGGCTTGGCTTTGGCTGTTGCCGCGGTACCGATGTTGCCACCTGCGCCGGGGCGGTTTTCGACAACAAACTGTTGGCCGAGCACCTCGCTTAGTTTGGCAGCGACGATGCGCGCAATCGTGTCGTTAGCACCGCCGGTGGCTTGCGGAACGACGACAGACACGGGGCGATTCGGGTAATCAGCCTGGGCAGAAGCCGTGCTAATGAGGGTTGTCGCTAAGGCGGCTCCAGCGAGGATGGCGCGAGTGGTGCTAGAAAAAAAACGCATGAGTATCTCCGAGATTTTTGTTATGTGGTTATAGCCCACGATTTGACAAATTGCCATCACTACCTGGCAAAGGGTATGGTTTTCACTTTTACGAAGCACATCGACTTGAGGCACAGAGACAATTACGAGGGGCTTGATGCACTTCGTTTCAAAAACTCTTGGCGTTCAGTGGCAATTTTTTTTACATGCTCTATGGGGCGCACGAGCTGATAGTAGGCCGCAATACTGATGCGAGGTATCCATAGCCCCACTTCTTCTTGAAGGGTTATAAAGTCCTGCATGACAGCATCAAATTCTGCTTGTGTTTGTGCTTGCGTAAATCTTTCTTGTATGGCGTAAAGCATCTCTTGCGCATCGCTGATTTTTATATTTCCGAGCGTCGTGCGAAAGTTTGGGATCAGACCAGCCAAAGGATACAAGATTGCGAGCGCGCCCAGAATAAAAAACCAAATGCGATTGATTAAGCTGCTTAATATAAAACCGACATAGTTCAAGGTGTCTGGTGGACCTTGCGTGAAGTATTGTTTCGCAATGGGTGATAAGGGAATGTTGTTGTCTCTATGGGAGGGAAAATCATCTTGCTTAGAAAAAAACTGATCCCGTACGTTTGCAAGGCTATCAATTGCCATTAAAAATAAAAGCTGCAGAGCGGGATGTAAATCTTTTTCAACAACGAGTGTGAGGCTCGTCGCGACCATTTGTGTGTCGATCGGCGGGAAAATAGGTGAGTCGGTAAACGATCCGCGTGGGATTGAGACAAGGTCTAGTTGCGGAAAGCGTTTGGCGTATGCCGGGGCAAGTGGAAAGTTTGCGATCCGTATGTTGGGATCGGCTAACAGCCTTTGGACGACCTTTGAATCTATCCCATCGACCGTCGCCAGCGCTTTGATCTCACCAGATATGAGTGCATCTACCGCTTCTAGGTAAGGCCATTCCAGTAGTTTGTAATTCGTGGGGGTGCGAGGCTGACCAGAGTTGATAATTGCATGGACCAAGGCGTTGGAGCCCGAACCTGGTTCTCCGATCGCGATACCCGAAGTCTTGGCGAAGCGGAGGATGGGTTGGTCGTCTGATATTGTCTCGCCCCGGTAAAACAGCCAAAGCGGTTCATATTGGGTGCTTCCAAGAGAGACGACGTTGCTGTCTATTTCGTTCTTTTTATAGAGTCCACCCAGCACAAGCGCACTCTTGATAGATTTTTCTCGGTGCATGGCCGTAATTGGCTGCTTGCCGCCTTCGGTGTAGGTGATGTTCAGCTTGACCCCGTGCGCTGCGAAAAAGGCGACCAACTTTTCACCATACTGACCGTCTGAGGTGCCTTCACGTCCAACCGCGATCCCCACAACTTTTGGGGGGATTGGTTCCCAAAAGAATACCAATAGAACAATGCCCACGATAAGGCTGAGTATAGAAAGCCACTCATAACGAAAAACGTGAGACCAAGCATAGGTCTCGTCGCGGGCTATCTTCACCGACCGCTTGGCAAGCGGTTGAAGTTTCGAGAGGGTGTTGACGGTTGAAGGATTTTTTTTGCGCGACATGAAATGGTAGTTGATGGACTGTTACGTTAAAGTTCGTTCAAGTCGGCGCAACCAGGCTGGACGGGCATAGTTTGGGACGCGTCGATTTTCTTTTACATCAATTTGGTCTTCAATTAATATGTGGATGTTAAACCTCATTTAGCTAAGACTTGCTTTAGCATCTCTTCCTTGGCTCGGTAAGATTTAAACAATTTCAAGCTGGCAAGCAAGCGTTGCCCCCCCCCCCCTTCCGTCTCTCCCTCCTGTTTTCTTACCATTGAGATCCCCATTATGGCCACCGAAATTGCGCCCAAAATCCTTAATTTACCGATCGGTCTTTCAGCAACCGGCATGCGTCAAGAATTCGACAGTATCGGTAAAGTCGAAGTCCCTGCTAATCACTATTGGGGCGCGCAGACGCAACGTAGCTTGATTCATTTCAATATCGGGCATGACAAGATGCCTAAAGAGGTCTATCACGCCTACGGCTACGTCAAAAAAGCCGCAGCGATGGTCAACACCAAAGCAGGGCGTTTGCCGGCCTGGAAAGGACAGTTGATACAGCAAGTGGCTGACGAAGCGATCAGCGGCAAATTGGATAGTGAATTTCCACTTTATGTTTGGCAGACGGGTTCGGGTACGCAGTCAAACATGAACGTCAATGAGGTGATCTCGAATCGCTGTATTCAGTTGGTTGGCGGCACGTTGGGTGCGCAAGAGCCCATCCACCCGAATGATCATGTGAATATGGGTCAGTCGAGTAACGACACCTTCCCAACCGCCATGCACATTGCTGCCTACAAAATGGCAACGGAGAAAACCATTCCTGCACTCAAGCGTCTGCGTGATGCGTTGGATGCAAAGTCAAAGCTGTGGGCGAACATCGTCAAGATCGGTCGTACGCATTTGGAAGATGCAACGCCGCTAACAGTCGGGCAGGAATGGTCCGGTTATGTGGGTGCGTTGGATGACTCAATTGCGAACGTTGAGTATGTCACTGAGGGCCTGCTGCAGGTTGCAATGGGTGGTACTGCGGTGGGTACCGGTTTGAACTCTCCCGTTGGTTTCGGTGACGCAGTCGCTGCGGAACTGTCTCTGCTGACAGGTTTTGCGATTAAGACCGCCACGAACAAATTCACTGCGCAAGGCACGCTTGATCGTATGGTGCGTGCGCACGCTGGGTTGAAGGGTGCAGCCGTATCGCTTTATAAAATTGCGAACGATATGCGTTGGCTCGGTTCAGGCCCACGTACTGGTTTGATGGAAATGACATTCCCATCGAACGAGCCAGGCTCGTCCATCATGCCAGGCAAGGTCAATCCAACGCAGGCCGAAGCGATGTTGATGGTCTGTATCGAAATCATGGGCTCGGATGTTGCTGTGCAGATGGGTGGCTCAGAAGGTAATTTTGAGTTGAATGCGTTCCGCCCAATCATTATCAATAACTATCTGCACTCAGCGTTGATCATGGCTGATATGTGTGATCACTTCCGTGAGTTTATGGTCGAAGGTGCGGTCGTGAATGAAGCGCAGCTCAAGTCAAATATTGACCGCTCGGTCATGATGGTGACGGCGCTGTCGCCCGTGATTGGTTACGACAAGGCTTCGGTCATTTCGCACTACGCGATTGACCACAACTTGACGCTGAAAGAAGCGGCACTGGCCAATGGAGTCGATGAGGCGTTGTATGACCGCATTGTCGTGCCGATCAATATGACCAAGCCTGGCTCTGCAGACGTACCTGCAAAGTCATAATTGGAGTGTAAAGATGAATGCAAATAAGCAAGAAAATCTGACGGGTCAGCAGGCGCTGCGGCAGCAGGTTGGTGAGCGGTTCTCTGCAGACTGGGAGAGTAATGATCACCGTGCCAGACGATTGGTCTCGGAATTTATCGGCACCTCTGGTTTGACGTTTGTGCTGTCGGGTGGCGCAGCGATTCTTGCTGGGTACGGTGGTGGATCGCTTGCGCCTTACCAATTTGCATTCATTTTGTCGACGGTGGCTGCGCTATGGTTGGTGGCTGCCGTATTTTTTCTGGGCGATATCTCGTCGCACTTTAATCCCGCTATGACGCTTGGCTTTTGTTTGCGTGGCGATATCAGTGTCCCGATGGCAGTGGCTTACATTGCTGTACAAATGGTTGCCGCTGCTGCTGGGTCCTGCATGGCTGCTTACCTGTTTGGCACAGGCGGAAACTTGGCAGCAACTTCGCCGCAGCCTGGTATGTTGCTGCAGGCCGTTATTTTTGAAGCAATCCTAACGTTTGGCATGGTGTTGTTAGTCCTTGGGATGACAAACGGCCCGAAACTGGATGGCAGCTCGGTGCCGTTAGCAGTCGGTGCGTATGTGATGGCCTGGGGAACCATGGGTGGTCCGTTTGATGGCGCGGCGTTTAACCCAGCGCGTGCGTTTGGTCCGGATTTTGCGCGTGGTGATTTCTCAACCTATTGGGTATATCCCTGCGGTTCG
>CAIUZV010000276.1 GCA_903903735.1 uncultured beta proteobacterium
GATCTGCAAAGATTTTTTGAACTCTGTGCGCAGCTCCTTCGGGTTCTTGCCATAGAAATCTGCGCCGCCATTGAGCCCGAGAATTTCCCCGCGAAACAGGTCTAGCTCTTCGTCGTATTCGATCTTGGCGTGAAAGCCGTCAACTGTCATGGTGTTCATGTTTCTACTCCGTGCTGCTCTAGCCATTTACGAATGCTGGCGACAGCGCCTTTGTCGGTGTTGGGGGTTCAGCTACGCGGCTGCCTTCTCGCTCTCTGACCTCTGCATATTGCGACTGAAACATGAATTTAATCGCTTGGACGAGGTGTTAGACCCCAACCGTGCGCAATGTGCGAGGGACCAAATGATTCAAAACGACTGCGAGCTCCGGTAGCAATGGTGCAAGGTCTTGCAAACGATTCTTTCTGGCGACCAACACAACAACGGCAATAGGCAACTTCGCCAAGTTTTGTTGAAACTCGAGGTTTCGATCTGCGGTGATGAAGGCGTCGAATTTTGTGGATGCCAAGGCCAGCAACTTGCCATTCGTGACGCTAGCCCACCCTTCTTGACGAACGGTCGAAACCTGATGATCAAGAATCAGCGCTGCAAGGTCGTGTGGAAGCGACTCATCAAGCAGGATGCGCATCGGCCACCAGGGACACCCTGGCCTTCTCAAGAACGCCTACGGCCAGCTCTCGTGTGACAGACGGGAACTGCTTTAAAAACACATCCAAAGAATCGCCCTCTTCCAAGTAATCGAAAAGGTTTTGGACTGGCACACGTGTACCTGCAAAAACGGGTGCTCCGCTTTGAATATCGGGATCAACGGTGATGAGGTTGCTGGTCATGGGGAGGCTCCGGCAGCATTTCAGCTGGGCTAGTTTACCCGCCAGAGTGGTTTTGAAAAGTCCGTGTCCGTTGCCCGTACCTGCCTTGAAGCCCGCACATATACCCGGCGACAAGCGGGTGCGGCCCTCATCGGTTTGCAAGGTATGTGAATAATTGATTAGGAGTTATGAAGTCGCACTAGGCTAGCGTTCACCGGTTTTTTGCGCGGCACTGCCTATTGAGGATGGCGGCAGTGCTGAATCTCTGCGCTCCAAGACACCCATACGAGCAGAGACTTCAATTGATGACCTTAAGAGTTCATCAGATTTTTTCTTGAGATCCTTTACATCTTCGGCCGTACTCTTTACTAGGGAAGAGAGATCCGCATAGTTGTAAATTAGGCCAACAGAAAAAATTGCGCCTGACAAGTAGACACCGATCTTGCCCCAGTCTCGCTTTTCAGGTGGCTGTAGTTCGAAGCCAGGCGCCTCTACCCTTTCGCCCTTCGGCTTCTTGCCTCGCTGCTTCCTATCATCAGGGCCACTACTTGAGGTGTCACCAAGCGTATCGGCATTGAATAAAAACTCCTTGGAGATACCCTTCGCCGGGGGAAACTGCCTAGCTCTTGACATCGAAGGCACCCATTTTCATCATAGCCTCGTGTACGCGAGACTCGGCCTTCTCAAAATTAATATGAAGCTTTGAGCATTCGGTAATGACACTGCCAGTCAACAAAGGCGCAAAGTACCGCTGGACATCTACGTTTACGTCTGCGAAACCAGGTTTTGGATGACTAGCATCTGCAGCACTATCGTAATAGTGGTAAATGTAGTTAATGAAGTCGGCCTTCTTTGGGTCGGGCATTAGGCCGTCGCGAGCAAACTCACGCTCCTCGAAGCGCAATGAAAAGTTGTCACTAACCAAATTACTTGGATACTTAGTGAAATTTTCGCGAAGCCATACGCTCGGATGCTTGTGTGGTACCTTGTACCGATACTCAGCAACCATGCCAATACGCCGAATGTCAGATATTTCTAAAACGTTTTGAAGTGCTTTCCATATGAGATTGAAATCCTCAATAGTTTTCTTGAAGTTGAAAGATCCATCGGCTTCGTGATAGTCCTTGGTGAAGGTAATGCTGTCCTGTGTAATGTTGAGGGAATTGATCTGACCGTTTCCAATCAACCAGTAAGCCGTGCGTTCCGCATTTATTCCAACATCATCAAAGTACGTGTCACTTAGCCCCTTTCCTCGAAGCTTAAGTACTGCATCAGTAGCGGCGCCACCAAGCCCATGCACACGGAACATCTTAGTGAACGGAAGAATTCCAATAGTGAATTTACGGATGAGTGGCATGTGTCGTAACGATTTACTGGATAAATAGCTAAGTTTTTACGATTGCCTTTGTATTAACCAGCTAATCGCCAACCACCCGCTTCCTCGATTAAGTTTAAAGTTGATTTATTTTTATCTTAATGTAGCATAAAAATTAAAATAATTAATACTATTAAACTCATATTTGTATTTCATCAAGTGCTAAGTAACCCAGCAGTACACGCCGCCACGATAAAAAACACATCTATATATAAAGGCTCTTTGTGCTCATAGGCCAAAGATCTTCAGCCCCGCCTCATAACCTCACAGGTATCCCCCGCTCCCGCATCCTCTGCTTGGCCTGCTGCACCGTGTATTCACCATAGTGAAAAATGCTCGCAGCCAGCACCGCATCGGCACCGCCGGTTTGGATGCCATCGGCCAAGTGGTCCAGATTGCCCACACCACCCGATGCAATCACCGGCACGGGCACGGCGTCGCTGACTGCGCGGGTCAGCGCCAAGTCAAAGCCGCTTTTGGTGCCGTCGCGGTCCATGCTGGTGAGCAATATTTCGCCCGCGCCGTGTTCGGCCATTTGCGTGGCCCAGGCCACGGCGTCCAGGCCCACGTTTTGTCGCCCGCCATGGCTGAACACATCCCAGCCGGGGCCCATGGGCAGGCCTTGTGCGTTCAGTCGTTGCTCATCCTGTGCTGATCGGCGTTTGGCGTCGATGGCCACCACGATGCACTGCGCACCATATTTTTCAGAGGCGTCGCGAATCACCTGGGGGTTGGCAATGGCGGCCGAGTTAAAGCTGGTTTTGTCGGCCCCTGCATTGAGTAAGCGGCGCACATCGTCCACGGTGCGCACACCGCCGCCCACGGTCAAAGGAATGAACACTTGGGAGGCCACGGCTTCGATGATGTGCAGAATCACGTCCCGCCCGTCGCTGGTGGCGGTGATGTCGAGGAAGGTGAGTTCGTCTGCGCCTTGCTCGTTGTAACGCGCGGCAATTTCCACCGGGTCTCCGGCGTCGCGCAGTTCCACAAAATTGATGCCCTTGACGACCCGTCCGGCCGTCACGTCCAGACAGGGAATGATGCGTTTGGCCAGCATGTCAGCCGTTCAACTCGTCGGCGCGGGCTTGGGCTTGTTCGAAATCCAGGTCGCCGCTGTAAATGGCGCGGCCGCAAA
>CAIUZV010000277.1 GCA_903903735.1 uncultured beta proteobacterium
GCAGATTAACGAGTTGCCCACTGAAGAGAGCGACCGTATTCTGAACTTCTTGTTCGAGCATCAATTGCAGCCGCAGTTTCGCTATCGGCACCGCTGGACGGCGGGGGATGTGCTGATGTGGGACAACATGGGAACGATCCACAACGCCATTGCGGACTACGGTCCGGATGAGCATCGCTTTATCAAGCGTTGCCAAGTCATGGCGGATCGGTACTTTCCCTTGGCGGCATAACCGAGAACCGTAGCAACTGTTACGCTAAGCCCACAATAATTCTTTCTGGAAGAGACCTATGAAAAAGCTCGTTCTGAGCGCATGCGTCGCGCTCTCGGCCTTGTTGCCTGTGACAGCGTCGGCACAAACAGCCCCGTATCCCACACAGCCCATCAAAATGCTGATTGGTTTTGCGGCCGGTGGTCCAACCGATGTGATTGGCCGCATTCTGGCGCAACACATGACAGCGACCCTGGGTCAGTCTGTCGTCGTAGAAAATCGTACGGGCGCGAACTCATTGATCGCCACGCGCGAGGTCGCCAAAGCAAAACCTGATGGTTACACCGTTCTGTTTGCCTCGCTTTCACACAACGTGAACCGACTGTTGCTCAATGAGAAAGCAGAGTACGAGCCGCTGGGTAGCTTTGCGCCTGTTTCACTCGTGGCAAATCTGCCACTCGTCGTGGCCACCGCGTATGACTCCCCCTACAAAACCTTGCAAGATCTTATCGCTGCGGCCAAAAGCAAACCGGAAGCCATCAGCTATGGCTCTGCAGGCAATGGCGGCTCCGCCCATCTGGCCGGTGCGTTAATGGCAACAATGACCGATTCAAAAATGGTCCATGTGCCCTTCCGTGGCAACGCGCCCGCGTTGACTGAAGTGATGGCCGGACGCGTGTCCTTTATGTTCTATCCGATGATCGGCATTGCGGGCCAAGTCGCAGACAAGCGCTTGCGCGTGTTGGCCGTCGGTTCGTCAAAGCCGATGCCAGACTTCCCAGGCGTGCCCACCATGGACGCCTCTGGCTTTCCTGATTTTGAGCAAACAGCGCCCTGGGTGGGGATGTTGGCACCTGCAGGTACACCCAAGGCAATTGTGGATCAGTTAAACGCGGCGCTTAAGAAAGCCCTGGCGCAGCCAGAGATTATCAAGCGCATGAAAGATCTAGGCGCATCGCCTATTGGCGATACACCTGACGAGTTCCGGGCGTTTCTTGTGAAGGACAGCGAGCGCTGGGCGCGTGTGATCAAGGCCTCGGGGATCAAGGCCGATTAGTCGTTCGTCCGCATTTGTTCAGACCGGGGGGCGAAAGGCTTCAATCCCCAGGTCACGATAAGCCAAACGGCGGCCAGTACACTGGCCGACCAAAACACTGCAGTCGGTCCCCCCCACACCACCAGAGCGCCTCCCAAGGCGCCGCCTAAAAACAAGCCGGCCGCTTGCGTGGTGTTGTAGAAGCCTAGGGCGAGGCCCTTTAAATCCGACGGCGCAACACGCGACACGAGCGAAGGCTGCAGGGCTTCAAGCACGTTAAACATCACAAAGAAACTCGTCAGGCCGAACGCCAGCAGATAAAAGCTTTGGCTCGCCCACGCTAAAAAGGCACAGGAAAGGACCAAGCCGGCGACGGCTAAACGCAACATTGCGCGGTGGGCATGGCGTTTTTCTGCCACAAAAATGGCAGGCACCATAAAGACAAACGAGCCAAAAATCACGGGCAAATAGACTTTCCAAAGCTCGGCCGCGGTCAGCCCGCCGAGCTTGAGGAACAACGGCGGCACGGCAATAAAGAGCGCAACCTGGATCAAATGCAAACAAAATACGCCAAAGTTTAAGCGCAACAAATCTGTGTGAGTGAGCACTTGCATAGGTCGAGCAGGCTGCAAAGGCTTAGGTTGTGGTGGTGCAAGCGGGATGATGAAACGCGCAACCGCTATACAGACGACCCCAAGTAAGGCAATCGTCCAGAACAGACCTGCCAAACCAGCAGACCCGACAATTAGGGGCGCGAGGACAAGCGCTAATGCAAAGGATAGGCCAATCGATCCGCCAACCATGGCCATGGCGCGGGTGCGCACCTCGGGTCGGGTGACATCGGCCAACCAAGCCGTGACCGCAGCCGAAATCGCGCCAGATCCTTGAATCGCCCGACCAAGCGTGACCCAGTAGATATCCGTCGATAGTGCACAGATCACGCTACCCAATACAAACAGCATCAAGCCAAACAGGACGACCGGCCTGCGGCCCCAACGATCAGACGCCAAGCCAAAAGGGATCTGCATAAAGGCCTGGGTCAACCCGTACATACCAAGAGCCAAGCCCACCCGCGCAGGATCATCGCCCCCAGCCAAGCCCTGGGCAGCCACGGCAAACACCGGCAACAGCAAAAACAGCCCCAGCATCCGGGCGGCAAAGAGCCCTGCTAACGCGAAGCTGGCACGACGTTCGGTCGGAGTCAGGGCCAAAGAAGGGGAGTCAGGCATCAATGTTTGTGTTCTTTCTGTAAGGCTGCCGCACGGGTTTCACGCCAGCACGGTATAGTACCAAGTTACCTTTTGAAAACGTGTCATGGACGAAATCCGCATCCGGGGTGCCCGCACCCACAATTTAAAGAACGTGTCGCTTGATCTGCCGCGTCATCGGCTGGTCGTCGTGACCGGACTTTCCGGGTCGGGGAAATCGTCTCTCGCCTTTGATACGCTCTACGCCGAGGGCCAGCGGCGGTACGTCGAAAGCCTGTCGGCTTACGCGCGCCAATTTTTGCAGCTGATGGACAAGCCGGATGTGGATCTGATCGAGGGCCTGTCGCCTGCGATCTCCATTGAACAGAAAGCTGCCGGCCATAACCCGCGATCAACGGTTGGCACCATCACCGAGATCCACGACTATTTGCGGCTGCTGTATGCCCGAGTCGGCACGCCTTATTGTCCAGACCACGGCTTGCCCCTGGCCGCACAGAGCGTCAGTCAGATGGTCGACAGCGTGATGGCTTGGCCCGCTGAAAAGCGTCTGGCGATTCTTGCCCCGGTCGTGCGCACCCGCAAGGGCAGCTTTGACGATGAGTGCGCAAGCCTGCAAGCGCAGGGCTTTGTTCGCGTGCGAGTCAACGGTGAAATGGTTGATCTCGACAGCATGCCGGAGCTGAACAAAAACGAGAAGCATGACATTGATGTGGTGATCGATCGTTTGCGGATCAAACCAGAAAGCAAGCAGCGTCTGGCTGAAAGCTTTGAAACAGCGCTCACCTTGGCGCAAGGTCGAGTGGTCGCGCTCGACATGGACACCAACGAAGAGCATTTATTCTCGAGCCGCTATGCGTGTCCGGTCTGCAGCCACAGCCTGCCGGAGCTTGAGCCTCGGCTATTTAGCTTTAACAACCCAGTGGGCGCGTGCCCAAGTTGTGATGGCTTGGGCCATGTGGGATTTTTTGATCCCAAACGCGTGGTGGCCTTCCCGGAACTGAGTCTGGGTTCAGGGGCGATTCGCGGTTGGGACAAACGTAATGCGTTTACGTTCTCCATGCTCTCCAGTCTCGCGACGCATTACGAATTCGA
>CAIUZV010000278.1 GCA_903903735.1 uncultured beta proteobacterium
CATTTGAGGGCGATTAAGTGTCACTTGCAAATAAAACGGCAGCGAAACCATCGTGGCCATCTGCGCACAAAACGTACTGGCCGATGCGGCTAACGCAAACCGCATCGCGGGAATTCTAAAGAGATCAACCGGCACAAGCGGCGCAGTCTGTTGCGCAGAGCGTCGCACCAGACCCCAGCCAATCACAAACGAAGCACTCAGTAGGGCCACGGCAAGCAAAAAGTTTGTCGATAACGCGCCAATTCCCAGGATGAGCAATGCAATCGTTGTCATGCTCAGCGCAGCTGCGAACCAATCGTAAGGCGCCGAAATGCGTGGTACGTCGGGTAGGTAACGCACCCCAAGCATCGTGAGGATGCCCACCGGCAAATTAAATAGAAAGATCCACTCCCAGGTCGTGAACGACAGAATGAATGCGCCAATTGAAGGCCCAATCACCGAGGACACCGCAACCGTCATCGCGTTTAGACCAATGCCGCGCCCGATTAAATGCGGGGGGTAAATGTTTCGGACCAACGCACCAAACAGACACATGATGGCTGAGCCGCCAAGCCCCTGAAAAATACGTGCGCCCAACAACACGGGCATCGATGATGCCAACGCACTAGCCAATGACGCAAAAATAAAGGTCCACAGGCCGTAATAAAACAATCGCTTAAACCCGATACGCTCACCAATCGCCGACATGGGAAGCAAGGTCATCGCCACAGTGAGGGTATAGGCGTTCACCACCCAGACCACGGCAGAATCAGAGGCTTTCAGGTCTTGTGCAATCGACGGAAGCGCAACGTTCGTCATCGTGGCATCCAACACTGCAAGCGTCAATCCCGCTGCAAGAGCCAGTGCTGCTTTTCTACGTCGCGCTGTCGGTAGTCCTTCGTGCGCATCTGCTGCGCGGGGCGCTTGTGCTTCAGTCATCCTTACACTTTTTTAACCGGCCGCTTCCAGCCTTCGATCGTCACTTGTTTTGCTCGGGATACCGTTAGCTGTCCAGCGGGTGCATCACGCGTGAGGGTCGTGCCCGCACCGAGCGTAGCCCCCTTGCCCACACGCACCGGCGCAACGAGTTGTGTATCTGAGCCAATAAAAGCATCGTCTTCAATCGTTGTACGGTGCTTATTCACACCATCGTAATTGCACGTAATGGTCCCCGCACCAATATTGACACGCTCACCTACGTCGGCATCACCCACATAGGCAAGATGATTTGCCTTGCTGCCTTTACCAAGATTCGTATTTTTAATTTCGACAAAATTACCCACGTGTGTCGCATCTGCCAACTTAGCACCAGGACGCAAGCGTGCATACGGGCCAATGTGCGCATCCGCACCTACCTCAGCCAGCTCCAGATGACTAAAGGACTCGATGCGGGTGGAGGCCCCCAGTGTGACATTGCGCAGAACGCAGTGCGCGCCGATTCTCACACCATTGGCAAGGACAACACGCCCTTCAAATACACAACCGACATCAATGAATACGTCTTGGCCACACAACAGCTCACCACGCAAATCAAAACGTGCTGGGTCGACGATCGTGACGCCAGCCTCTAGCTGCCTGCGCGCAAGTTCGCGCTGCCAAAGACGCTCGAGCTCCGCTTGCTGCAAACGGCTATTCACACCGAGCGTTTCAAAACTGGCCACTGGATGCGCCACATTGACAGATAACCCCTCTGCAACGGCCATCCCAACAATATCGGTTAGATAGTATTCACCTTGCGCATTGTTATTCGTGAGCTTTGTAAGCCAGGACTTTAATTGCCGTGTCGGTACAGCCATGATTCCTGTGTTGACCTCTTGAATCCTCAGCTGCTCAGGGCTCGCGTCTTTGTGCTCAACAATCGCGCTGACATTGCCTTGGGTATCGCGTACGATGCGGCCGTAACCCGTCGCATCTGGCAAGATCTCAGTAAGAATGGCCACACCACTCGCGCGTGCGTTGAGCAGCGCTCGCAACGTGTCAGACTGAACAAGAGGCACATCGCCATACAAAATAATCGTCACGTCGTCAGCATGTGACTCTTGCAACAGAGGGGCTGCTTGCAAAACGGCATGCCCAGTTCCTAGCTGCGGTTGCTGTAGCGCGAAATGCAAGTCCTCTTGTGCGGCATACGCCTGCTTTACCTGCTCTGCGCCATGCCCAACAACAATGGCAATGCGCTCGGCACCCAAGGCACGCGCGCTATCTAAAACATGCGTCAACATCGGTCGACCAGCAATCGGATGCAGCACTTTAGGTAAATTAGACTGCATGCGCTTGCCCTGTCCTGCAGCAAGAATCACAATGTTAAGCATAGTGGGATCTAGAAAAAGTTAATTTGATGATTTTCGAGCAGTCCGCTTCGTTGCTTTTTTTTCTGTTGTCGTTTTTTTAGCTGTGGCGCCTGCCGCATTTGCGCCGCCCATGCTTGCGGCGCTAGCCGCCGCCACCTGACTAAACTGTTGGGTCAACATGTTCCACCAGGCTTGGGCCGCAGCAGGCACCTCACTTGGTGCAGCGGCCGCCGGCTCCTGTGCCCTTGGCGTGGCTGCTGCAACAAAAGACTTCAAGGTCGCAATCGTCGCGAGCTGCACTTCCATCCCCTGAATCGTGCTGCTCAGCATCGACAAGTTCAACTTCAACCAGTTTTCCACTGATTTCAGTTCAGCGATCTTGCGCTCGAGCTCTTCAGGATTCATGGATGGCGTCAAACCGACCCCTGCGCCCATCCCTGCCGGACCGGCCAAGCCTGCGAAAGCCTTGCGCATCATTTCCATGCTGGCAAAAAGTGGATTGTTGGCCATGTCGCCTGTTTGACCGAGTCCGGGCAACACAAAAGGGTTGGAAGAGGATCCAGTCATGACATGCCCA
>CAIUZV010000279.1 GCA_903903735.1 uncultured beta proteobacterium
CACGCCTACTAATTTAGCGATAAACACAAACACAATGCTGCGCAACAAACTGTCGAGCAAGTGATTGCGGTTATCGCTCCACATCGTCATCTGACGTTGGCTGTGGTGCACCGCATGCAGGCTCCAAAACCACGCGTAGCGGTGCTGAGCACGATGGTAAAAATAATCAACCGCATCAAAAATCAGTAGGTAAATCAAAAAGCTCACCCAGGCGATGTCTGTCACGCCAGGCCAAACCTGATCCACGTGAAAAGTCGTAAACCCCGCGACCCGCGCCTGTCCAAAGAGCGCATCGGCCAACGGTGCCACAGAAAAAAACAAAACAAGTCGAAACAGACCGAGCCGATGAATGAGCGTGTACAAAATATCGTTGCGTATTTCCTGGCGATTAATTACGGGCTCGACAGGTCGCCAGCGTTGTAACGCACCAAAAACGATGGCGATCATTGCGATTTGTAATAGGCCAATCAACAACCACATGGTCCCGTTGTAGGCGTCCTCAAGATAGCCGCTCAAACCAAGATTAAAAAATAGCGGCTGCACAATCGTCTCAAAGAGCCATTGGTGCGCATGATCAAACAGGTCACTGGCGAATTGAATCATCACTATTTTTTATCAAAGGTTGCGCCACAGGTGGCAGGCTCTGGACATACGCGGGATGGGTATCGATCGTCGCAAAACAAAAGCCACGTGACTTTAGGCCTTCAATTAACGGCTCAAGAACCGTCGGCGCCCAAGGATCTTGACGCGACCAAATTCCCAAGTGTGCCATCAGGATATCGCCAGAGCGAATGTTCCGCAATGCGCGCTCCAAGAGCACAGCATTAGGATACTGCTCACTAGACAGCTCATCACCCAAAAACCCTGCTGGCGCCCAGCCTACGTGCTTATATCCACATGCTTGCGCGGCTTGCAAGAGCGCGGGTGAGGTGTGCCCCCCAGCCGCTCTGAACAGGGGCAACATTCTGCGTCCCGTCATTTCTTCAAAACGCTCACCCGGCCGCGCGAGCTCGCGGCAATAATCTTGAGCGCTCCAGATCTGGTTCTTGCCCTGAAGCGGTCCGGCGCTTGCCCGAACCCTGAACGAGCCATCAGGCAAGTCTGCCCGCCAATGCACATGGTCATACGTATGCGAAGCAAAGACGTGACCCTGTTCAGCCATCGCTTCCCACCACGGCGCCCACTCATCGTCTAGGCTAGTGCCGCCGGTGCGCGTCAGCTCATTGGCCAAAAAAAAGCTCGCGCGAACACCTTGCCGCTTCAGCACATCTTCAATTAGCGGCGCCACTTCCATATGCCCCGTATCAAAGGTCAGATAAACCGGGCGACTACAGTTCGGCTGCGACGACTGAGCGCACGCAATCGAAGCAGACAAACTAAGGACGACAGACCAACCCTTAATCGCGGCTCGCATGATTAAGCGTCCATACGCCGTGCGGTGACTTACCGACAGGGATCTGTTTCACCACTGCCTTTTTTTCAATATCAATCACGGCAAGCCTTCCCGCCCAGCGTGCAGTGACCAGAAGGGTCTTGCCGTCTGCCATCATTTCCATACAATCTGGCCCAGCTGGCGTTTTATACGTGTCAACAACTTTTAATGTCGTCCAGTCGATACGACTGATCGTATTTGCACTACGGTTGCTCACGAACACATGCCGCTTATCACCCTGAGAGCGGAATGCATGCGCGCCTTTACCCGTTGGGATGCGCGTTTTGAGCACGGCCTTGCCGCTCGACATATCGTACGCCTCGACCGCGTCTTCGCCTGTCAGGCCGATCAATAGCGTTTTGTCATCGGGTGTCAGATATAAATCGGCCGGGATCTTACCGACGCTAATCGTCCATAACCGTTTTTGCGTTGCCAACTCGATCGCCGTCAATTGATTGCTATCCTGCAACGTAATATAGGCAACCGTGCTTTTGCTATCAATCGCAATATGGCTCGGCGTTTTCCCTGCTGGCACACGCTTGACCAAATGCAACTTGAACTCTTCGCCGATGCGCTCCCAGCGATAGATATCTATGTGATTTAAACGGTTAGCCGCTGTCACAAACCATTTCATGTCAGGAGAAAACCGCAAATGATAAGGGTCGAGAATCCCCGTCATCGTGCGCTGCACCGCCGCAGTCTTTGGGTCGAGGAAGGTGATGGAGTCGCCCTCAGCATTGGCCACCATGACCGACTTATTGTCCGGTGTCAGGTACAAGTGATGGGGCTCTTTACCTACCGGGATGCGCTTGGTTTCCGTGTACGTCAGAGGGTCAATCACGCTGACGTCCGCGTTGAGCGAGTTCAGTACAAGAATTGGCGGGGCGGCCCACACACTTGCGGAAACTAGCCCGCACAGAGAAAAGACGAGCCGCACGGTGGCGGTGTAGATGGATCGATTAAGTGTCATGTGAAACCATTCGTACGTTGAACTGCAAAACTACATTTTTGCATAGGCTAAGACTTGGGCGGAAGCGGTCGATGTACCTTCGCTCCTGCGTGTGGCGCACGCATAACCAAGATGCTGCCTGACTCGGATTCCGTGCAATATAAATCTCTATTTTCCGCACCCCCAAATGCCACATTCGTGACTGCGTGCTGCGTTGGACTCGTCCAGACAAAAATTGGTTCCCCAAGCGGATTAATCAGCCACACATAACCTAAGCCGGGATTGGCCATGGCAAGGTTGCCCGCGACATCCATGGCCAAGCCATCCGGGCCACTTGGGCCGTAGGACGTAAAGAACTGACCAACTTTTGCAACGCTGCCATCGCTCATTAGCGGCGCACGCCATACACAATTACCCCGCGTGACCCCGACGTACAAGACTTTCTCGTCGGGGGAAAGTACAAGTCCGTTAGGGCTAGGTACATTGCTAAGCAGCAAGTCGAGTTTGCCCGACGGTTGTAAGCGATAGACTCGCCCCGTCGGATCATGCATGCCGGACTGACCTTGGTCAGTGAAATAAATATTGCCTTGCGAATCGCAAGTCAGATCGTTGACGCCCTTGAAACTCTCGGTATTGCGTCGAGCCAAATAGGGCGCAATCTTTCCGGATTGAATCGTCAAGCGCATCAATCCGTTTTTATAGTCAGTAATCAGAAGTTCCTCGTCCGACAAAAACTTCATGCCGTTAGGTTCGCCGTCATATTCGACGATCAGTGTCCAATCGCCTTTCGGGTCGATACGAAAGACTCGCCCAAAAATAATATCGGTCACATATAAGTTGCCCTGCGTATCAACGACTGGGCCTTCCAGAAACGAGTCCATCGCAACGCCGCCACGGTTAGCGTCCGCCCAGGCCGAACGGACACCTGTGCGTCGGAACTTGCCAGGCATCTCGGTGAATACTTCGGCTGGCACACATTCTGGAGCTTGTCTGAAAAACATATTTCCTCGCTTAATTTGTTCCGTGTGACATTTTGACAGGTTCTGGCAGAAATTCACTAAAATACCAACACAGGAGAGACCATGCGCCCACTTGATCGAATCGATCTAAAAATCTTAGACGTACTGCAACGCGACGGCCGGATCTCCATGACGGATCTCGCCGAGCGTGTGAGCCTCTCGGCGACGCCGTGCTCAGAGCGCGTCAAGCGACTAGAGCGCGAAGGCGTCATCACCGGTTACTACGCGCGGGTCAACCCAGCCGCGCTAGGGAAAAATCTACTTGTTTTTCTGGAGATCAAATTGTCCGCTAAGTCGGGCGACGTCTTCGACAAGGTGAAGAAAGAACTTGAATATGTCCCAGAAGTCATGGAGTGCCATCTCGTGTCAGGCGATTTTGATTACTTAATCAAAGCCCGCCTGCCAGAGATGAATAAATACCGACAGCTCCTCGGCGAAATTCTCAAACGACTACCTGCTTCGGCAGAATCCCGTAGCTATGTGGTCATGGAAGAAATTAAAGAGACGCTTTATCTGGCAGTTGATCGGTAACAGTATTCGTCTCTCTTTAAACCTTCGGCGGCAGAGACCGGATAAAGGACCACAAATCCTCGTTATTCGATGTCGCAACATTGAAACGAAACCAGTTCGAGGGCTGATCATTCGGCCGAAAGTACGAGCCAGGGGCGAGCCAAATACCTCGATCCAAGGCGCGCGTTGCGACCGCAATGCTGCGATCGGGCTGAACGGGAAGTTTGGCCCATAAAAATAGACCCGCCTGCGGCTCAACAAAAATCTCAAGGCCCGCTGCCCGCATGCTCTGCGCAACCGTTTGGTGTGCCGTACGCAATTTTTCTGTAATGAACCGCACATGCCTGTCGTAGTGCCCTTCGCTCAACACATTGGCCACCACCCGCTCGGTCACTTCGGATGATGTCAACCCCACAGCCATTTTGGTTCGGGCCAGATCCGCCAAAACTTCCGCATGCGCAGCCAGATAACCCACACGCAACGTGGGCGCAATGGTCTTAGAGAACCCAGAGATATAGATCACTCTCTTCAACCCCTCTAGAGACGCCAAGCAGGCCGCCTCGGGCGGTGCAAGCTCGCGATAGATATCGTCCTCAATCACCCACACGCCATGACGATCCGTCAACGCGAGCAACCGCTGGGCGTTCGCCTTGGACAATGAGCTGCCCGAGGGATTTTGTAAGACCGTGTTGACGAAAATGGCTTTCGGCTGCATCGTTTGCAGCACGTGCTCAAGTTGCTCGAAGTCATAACCATCTTGCGTGCGAGCCACGCCAATGACATTAAGTCCGGCGAGCTGGAGGATCTGTAAGAGATTGCAGTAGCAAGGATCCTCCACAACCACCGTATCGCCGGGCCGCAGCAATGTGCGCACCACCAAATCGAGTGCTTGGGTCGCGCCTTGCGTCAATAAAATATTGCTCGGCTCTACCGGCACATCAAAGCGCCGTAACGACAACGCAATATGCTCGCGCAAAGCGCCCATCCCATACGGGTGGCCATAGCCACCAAATCGCGGACCGGGGATGCGTCCCAAGGCGCGTAGCGCATGCTGCAGACCACTTTCATTGATCCACTCGCCAGGAATCCAACCACAACCCGCTTTACTTGGGACCGAGTGATCTGCAAAGACATCGGACAACAGCCAGGCGGCGCTTAACGTGGGGGCTGACCAAACGGGAGCGGGGACGACCACCGCGGGTGTGAAACCCGCAATACGGTAGGCAGCACCTCGACGCGCCACCAAATGCCCCAACTCCACCAAGCGTTGATACGCTTGCGCGACAGTGAACGGACTGACGGTGTGGCTACGCGCGAGCGCCCGCACCGAGGGCAACGCGTCGCCCGCACGTAATGTGCGCGCCTCAATCGCACGCGTAACGCCCCCTACAATCTGCTCCACCAGACTCAGACTGGACTGCCGATTTAAGACCAAAGCTAATGTCATCGCTGTTTGCCAGTACAGTTCGAGGCAAATAAGCCCCTATTTTCAATACAGTTTGCCATAATGTACTGTAACTGTACTGGTAAAAACAAGGTTTCACCCGTTACAGTGGTGCATTCGCTCGACAACGGAGACCTCCCATGAACGCTATTACCGAAAAAATCAGCCTGTCTACAGATCTGGACATGGCCAACTTCTGGATGCCTTTTACTGGCAACAAGCAATTTAAAGCGGCACCGCGCATTCTGAAAAGCGCAAAAGGTATGTACTTCACAACGGCTGATGGCCAG
>CAIUZV010000280.1 GCA_903903735.1 uncultured beta proteobacterium
ATGTCCCAGGACGCAAGTTTGCGTGGGAATATCAAATTTTTGACGCACTTTATCTAACAACAAAAGGATGCGGCTCGTTTCGCGTAAATTATCTGAGGCGGGATTCACACCAATGACAGCGTCTCCTGCACCATTCAATAAGCCATCGATGATCGAGGCTCCCACCCCTCGCACGTCATCGGTGGGATGGTTGGGCTGCAATCTGACTGAGAGGCAGCCAGCTAATCCCAACGTATTCCGAAATCGAGTGACTACCCGACACTTCGCACTCACCAAAATCAAGTCTTGATTTCTCATGAGTTTGGAGACGGCTGCCACCATCTCAGGAGTTAACCCCCGGGCGATATGACTGAGATCCTCTGTCCCCACCGCGTCGGAGAGAAGCCAATTGCGCAAGTCTCCAACAGTCAGACCTGAAATGGGTTCAAACGCATCGGGCTGATGATCATCCAAGATCACACGCGTGACCTCGTCCTCTTCGTAGGGGATGAGTGGTTCGTCAAGAAATCGTTTTAGCGGCACCTCAGCGAGAATCAGGGCTGCGGCAATTCGTTCCTCCGATGTTGCAGCTGCCACACCCGACAAACAGTCTCCGGAGCGCAAGGGGCTCGCCTTAGCCATCAAAGACTTTAAGTCCGCAAACACATAACTGCGTGAACCCAATGATGTTCTAAAACCCATAGCCGTCCCAAATGCAATCCCGTCGGTTCATAGAACGATAATACCCGTCAATTATTTTCAAACATCTCTCTGAATGCAGGCACAGGAAAATCAGGGTTATCCCTGCGTCTGCTCAAAACACACCTCGGGCGAGTCACATATTTCCAAAATAACGAACTCTGCCCTAGCAAATGACGAATACCCCTACCGAAAGAAAAAATCTACTATTGCGTGAACCTCATAGGAACACGTCTGGCTTTGCTTTGCGCACCGCAGCATGCCGAATGCGTTAAGGTAATAAACAACCGATTTACAGGAGAGCAGGGATGAGCGGAATGTTGACAGGCAAAGTAGCAGTCGTGACGGGTGCAGGTGGTGGAATTGGACGAGGCATTGCGCTTGCCATGGCCGCTGCTGGTGCAAAAGTCGTCGTCAATGACATTGGCGCAAGCTTGGCCGGCGAAGGCACCGGTGCCGGACCCGCCCAACAAGTTGCCGATGAAATTATCAAGGCGGGCGGCCAAGCGGTTCCCAATACCGATAGCGTTGCGACGCGCGTAACCGCTAACAACATTATCGAAACGGCTGTACAGACATTCGGACGCATCGACATTGTTGTGAATAATGCCGGCAATTTGCGTGACCGTGTTTTTCACAAAATGAGTGAAGAAGAATGGACACAAGTCATTGACGTTCACCTTAACGGTACGTTTTATGTCAGTCGTGCTGCTGCAAACTATTACCGCGAACAAGAGTCTGGTGCCTTTGTGCACATGACATCGACGTCGGGGTTAATCGGTAACTTTGGTCAAGCGAATTACTCTGCGGCCAAGTTAGGAATCGCTGCGCTATCTAAGTCGATCGCTTTGGATATGGCGCGCTACCATGTACGTTCAAACTGTATCGCTCCTTTCGCCTGGAGCCGCATGACAAGCTCTATTCCTGCGAACACAGACGAAGAAAAAGCACGCGTGACCAAGTTGCAAAAGATGGAAGCCAATAAGATCGCCCCCATGGCGGTTTACCTTGGCAGTGATAGAGCCAGCGAAGTCACCGGCCAAATCTTTGGTGTGCGTGCAAATGAAATTATGCTGTTTAGTCAGCCTCGTCCTATCCGCTCCGTGCACATGAGCACAGGCTGGACACCCGAAGCCATTGCTGAGATTGCAGCACCTGCGATGAAGCACCATTTCATGGCACTCGAGCGCTCACCCGATGCAATTGACTGGGATCCGATCTAATCATGGATTATCAGCTTATTAAAAACTGGAAGTTTCCAGAGGTTGATCGAACCTACACCGAGAACGACTGCATACTTTACGCACTCGGCATCGGGTTTGGTCAGGAGCCCACCAACCCTGACCACTTGAAATACGTCTACGAACAAAACCTTCAGACGTTTCCTACGATGGCCGTTGTGCTGGGCTACCCGGGCTTTTGGATGAAAGACCCCAAGGCAGGCATTAATTGGGTCAAGCTCGTGCATGGTGAACAACGACTGACCATCCACCGCCCGCTGCCGTCCGCCGGACGCGTCATTGGTCGTACACGCATTACACACGTGATTGATAAAGGTGCGGACAAAGGCGCTCTGGTTGTGAGCGAGCGCACCTTACATGACGCCAACGGCAATCTTTTGGTGACGATTGGCTCAACAACGTTTTGTCGTGGTGATGGCGGCTTGAGTCACTCGGACGAAAGCCCTGCAGCGCTCGAGGCAACGCCTGACCGTGCGCCAGACATGACTTGCGCAATTCCAACTCTGCCGCAGGCGGCGTTGATCTATCGCTTGTGTGCGGACAACAATCCTCTACATGCGGACCCTGCCGTTGCCTCAAAAGCCGGCTACCCACGCCCAATTTTGCACGGTCTATGCACCTATGGCGTGGCAGCCCGCGCAATCGTTCAGGCGGTTTGCGGCAACGATGCCTCAAAGCTCACCGCCTTACACACGCGCTTTTCCTCACCCGTATTTCCAGGTGAAACCTTAGTGTGCGAAATTTGGAAAGATGGACAAGACGCGGTTCGCTTTAGAGCCAAAGTCGCGGAGCGCGATGTCGTGGTCTTAAGTCACGGCTTTGCTGGAATTAAAGTATGACCCAGGGTGCTTCAACTTCAACCAATCCAGCCCGTCGCGCACCGCTCACCGGCATACGCGTACTCGACCTTTCTCGGGTCTTGGCGGGACCTTGGTGTACTCAAAACCTCGCCGACTTAGGCGCTGATGTCATTAAGGTCGAACGACCAAAGTTAGGCGACGACACGCGTGCGTGGGGACCACCCTACCTAAAAGACGAGAACGGCGAGGATACAACCGAGGCGGCGTACTATCTGAGCACCAACCGGAACAAGCGCTCGATCGAGATTGACTTAGCGAGTGCCGAAGGCACCCAACTGGTCAAAGAGCTTGCCAAGCACTGTGACATCCTTGTTGAGAACTTCAAGGTTGGCGGCCTAAAACAGTATGGGCTCGACTACGAGAGCATGAAGAATGAGTTTCCCCAGCTGATTTATTGTTCGATTACTGGCTTTGGTCAAACTGGCCCCTATGCAGAGCGTCCCGGCTACGACTTTATGATCCAAGGCATGGGTGGGCTCATGAGCATCACCGGAGAGCGTGACGATTTGCCTGGTGGTGGCCCACAGAAAGCAGGCGTCGCAGTTACTGACATCATCACCGGGATGTATGCCTCGGTCGCAATTCTTGCTGCGATCCAGGAACGCAACCACAGCGGGCTCGGACAACATCTCGATATCGCCTTACTCGATTGCCATATTTCGATGTTGGCGAATCAAAACCTAAACTTCATGACGTCCGGTCAAGCACCAAAGCGGGCGGGCAATGCGCATCAGAACGTGGTGCCTTACCAGGTTTTTAAGACCTCTGACGGCTTCATGATCGTCGCAGTGGGTAATGACTCGCAATTTCGGTCCTATTGCACGGCAATCGGTATTCCCGATTACGGCACGGATCCGAAATACGCCACAAATCGCGCTCGCATCTTGAATCGTAGTGAGCTGATCCCCTTGCTTGAAAAAATTATGGCAACGGGTGAACGAGATGCTTGGATTGCAAAACTCGAGGCGGTCGGTGTGCCGTGCGGGCCGATCCAAACGATTGATCAGGTGTTTGCACATCCGCAAGTGATTGCCCGGGATCTCTGGAAGAACATTCCTCACCCCGTCGGTGGTACCGCACCCACGACTGCAAGTCCGATGCGGTTTTCAGAAACTCCGATTCAGTACAAGCGTTCTGCACCCATGCTTGGCGAGCACACTGACGAGATTCTCAAAGAGATTCTTGGCAAATC
>CAIUZV010000281.1 GCA_903903735.1 uncultured beta proteobacterium
AGTCGAATACAACCTACCAGTCGTCTGGATCGTGTGGAACAACTTCGCTTGGGGTGCGATTCGCGATCTGCAGTACGGCCTGTTCGATGGCCGAGAAATCGGCACTGCGTTTTACAAAGGGCAAACCGGTGAGCAATATAATCCCGACTTTGCCGCGTGGGCGAGAGCCTGCGGTGCAGATGGCATCACTGTGACCAAGCCTCAAGATCTCAAAGGGGGCATTGAACGCGCCATCAAGAACAAGCGTCCTTGCGTGATCGACGTGCACGTTGATGCGAACATTCGCCCACCGTCCACAGGCACTTGGCAGTTACCGCCTATTCCTTACAAAGAACCGATTTACGGCAAGCCGCATGCGCGCTGAACAGACGACATCACCGATCATCTTCTGTCAGTTACGCATGCACCCACTTTAGACCAGCCCACCATTCGGCTGAATGATCTGACCGTGAATCCATGAGGCGCGATCTGAGGCCAAGAACGCCACCACATCGGCCACCTCGGCGGTTTGACCAATACGATTGAAGGGGCTCATTGAGGCGGCTCGTTGCTTCTGTTCTTCAGTCTTACCAGCACGGAACAAATCAGTATCCACAGCGCCTGGTGCCACACCATTGACACGCACACCACGCGGGCCGAGTTCCTTGCCCATAGATCGCAACAGCGATTCAACCGCAGCCTTGGTCGCCGTGTAAGGACCGCCGCCAGGCACTGCATTACGCACCATGGAGGTTGTGATACCGATAATCGATCCACCATCCAGCACTTCCTTGGCCGCCTCAGTCAGGACGTTAAACGCACCGAACACGTTCACCTCCATCAACTTGCGGAAATTTTCGTGCGTGAACTGTCCCATTGGGACATAAGGCTGATTAATGCCTGCGTTGACAATGACTGTCTGAGGCCGCGTGCCAAAATCCTTAGCTGCTTGTGCAAATACACCTTGCACGGCTGCTGGATCGCATACATCAGCCACATAGGCCTTAATCTGTCCTGATTTTTCTTGTGCTTTGGCTTCGTCAGGCTTGGTTACATACGTAAACGCCACACGGAATCCATCCTGGGCTAAAGCCTGCACACAGGCAGCACCAATTCCGCGCGAACCACCAAACACTAAAGCTAAAGGTTTTGTCATTTTTTGTCCCGAATTATGTTGTCGTAACCGTAGATTATCAACGAAATGACAGATCCAACAAGCATAGTCCTGGCGCTTTTATGTTTTTCCAGCATCTGAGGACTATTTTCTTGCTATCGCGGCTTCTTGAGCCTACTTCATGTGCTCGCGTTCCCAGTCCTCAAAACTGGGCACAACCATTTCAAAATGGTCCCGGGTTCGTGTGTATAACTTTCCAAACATTCGGCCAACAGGTCGATAGAGCTCGGGGTTAATGTAATTCGTCACGGGATCCAGCAAGCCGTCGCGCACGTGCATCCTAACAACCTTACCAATTGCGATATTGCGGGTGGGTCCAATTTGGATCATTGCAATTTTTTCGCACTCAAAGGCAATCGGAGCCTCAACAATACGCTTAGGACGCACCAGGCGCGACGCGGTCAGCGTGAGCCCGGCTTGTTCCACCTCAGAAATATTGCTAGGAAAATCGATGGCACAAATATTCATCGCTTCGGCCATCGGCTCATCCACGAGATGGATCACGAACTGTCCGTTATCGCGGATATTGACGGTTGTATCCTTTAGCACTTGACCGTGACGCTTGGTGTCTAACCCAAGGACCATGACCGGCGGGTCCTCACCCATACAGTTAAAGAAACTATACGGCGCAGCATTATCTCCAAACTGGTCGGATATCGTTGTCACCAAGGCGATGGGCCGAGGCACAACGGTCGATGACAACAACTTATATTGCTCTGCCGGCGGCAAGGCATTGATATCGATTTCCATTAGTGCGACCTATTCAATGTTGAATGCAGAAAGTGTTTGTTCAGAAAAAATTCGCGCGATTCGGCTTCACACAAGAAGGGCTTTGCTTGGCGGTGTTTCCAAAAGACACGTCTCTGAAATTTTCTTGTTATCAAGTATATACGGGGGCTACATAAGGCTTAGCCCAAGGTATTGATAGACAACAAAAAACAAAACCAGTAGGATGAAGCATCCCTCGACACGCCGATGTTCGAGACGTCCTCAACAGCCCCAGGAGGCCCTATGGTCGCAAAGCGCTTAGATCCGAAAAGACGTTTGTTATTGACAACCGCAGGACAAGGCGCCTTGGCGCTCGCGTTACCGAGCTTGCCATTTGGTCTAGCGCGCGCGCAGGCCGACTACCCCAACCGCTCAATTCGCATGATTGTGCCTTTTGCACCTGGCTCTGCCACCGATATTTTGACGCGCCATCTCGAGCAGTCCATGTCCGCCGCGCTCGGACAAAAACTTGTTGTCGAAAATCGGCCGGGCGCTAACGGTGTCTTAGGTGCGCAAGCAGTCAAGTCGGCTGCGCCTGACGGTTACACCTTCTGCATGGGTTCCACATCCTCACATTCGATTGTGGCCGCAATGCGACCCAACACGATGCCTTACGACATCGAAAAAGATTTCACTCCGATCGGCTTAGCCGCGATGTCGGCGAATATTATCGCGGTGCATCCATCTGTTCCAGTTAAGAACCTACAAGAGCTGATTGCTTACTCAAACACGCTGCCAGCGGGCTTAAGTTATGCCTCATCGCCAGCGGGCTCGTCGAACAGCCTCGCCGGTGACATGCTACGCACGAAAGGTGCAAAGCTCGTCAACATCCCTTACAACAATATCAGTCAAGGCTTGACCGATGTGCTAGCAGGGCATGTTCCCGTTCTCATTTATACCGTCGCTCTGTTGCCCTATGTACGTGATGGTCGCCTGAGAGGGATTGCGACTCTTTCTCAAAACCGTCTTTCACAGGCGCCAGATCTACCGACCGCCATAGAGCAAGGTGTGCCAGGGATGTTAGCGAGCGCATGGTTCGGGATGTTTGGACCGGCTCGACTTCCTGCAGGCATCACCCAGAAAGTGAGTGCAGCGCTGGGTCAAGCGCTTGCCGACAAAACCATCCACAACAAGCTAATCGACGCTGGGCTTGAACCCCAATACCTCTCCTCGCAGGATATGGCTGCGTTTGTCGCGCAAGATATCGGTCGCTGGAAAGAAGTCGTAGTCAAAGCTGGCGTTAAAACCGAGTGATCCGATGCTAATCACACCGCGAGCGGCCTCGATTGGTGCAACCATCACTCAGATTGATTTGCACCAACCCTTATCTAAAAACGACTTTGCCGGGCTGCTGCAAGCTCTGGCAACGCACAAGGTGCTTTGTTTTCCTCGCCAGACCATTGATGCGCCTGAATTGCGAGATTTTTCAGCGCACTTTGGAAGTCTGCAAACCTTGCGGTCTGGACAAGATAAAAGTGGTTTCCCGGAAGTATCGGTGCTGTCAAACGTACGTCAGGAAGGTAAGATTATTGGCATCCCAGACGCGGGTCAGAACTGGCACACAGACATGACCTACAACCGATCGGTCGGTTACGCCAACGCGTTGTTGGCATTCAAAGTGCCAATGCGTGACGGCCAACCTCTCGGGGCGACAGAGTTCTGCGATACGTCAGCCGCTTACGACGACTTGCCTCATGAAATTAAACAGCAACTCGCAACGGCTACGGCCATGCATGATCTCAACTTCTATTGGGAATTCATGCGTCGCGAAAAAGCAAGTCCACGCGCACCTCTTTCAGAGGCTGAACGCGCGGCATACCCTCCTTCGCGTCATTCTGTTTTTTTAAAGCATCCTGTCTCTGGCAAACAATCAATTTATGTGAATCCAAGTTTTACGACGCACATAGAAGGTATGCCAAAAGAACAAAGCGATGCGCTCTTAAAGCAACTGTTTGATCACGTTCTGAAACCAGAGTATCGCTACACGCATCGCTGGGCGGTTGGAGATCTACTGATTTGGGATCACCTGACAACTTGGCACAACGCTATTGCAGACTATGGACCGGACGAGCCACGGTTAATCAAACGTTGTCAGATAATGGCTGACAAAATTTTCACTCCTGAGTTTGTCACAGCGGCCCTGTCACCGACCTCTTAAAGGCAATCACTAGGGTCCAATCGTACTAAGCAGTCCACCGATTTTTGAAATACGCATTTCAACCTTGTCGCCCGGATGCAAGTGAATGCCCACCTCGTGCGCTGAACCGCCCGGATAACAGCCGCCACTGATGACCGAGCCTGGTCGAATAGTTTGCCCACACGAAAGGTAAGAGAGCATCTCAGGAAAATCCCAGATCATTCCTGAGGTATCACAAGCCGAACGCTCAACACCATTCACAAGCAGCGACATACGCAACGCTTTGGGATCGCCAAGCTCATCAGCAGTAACGATCCACGGACCGAGTGGGTAGCCATTATCAAAATCTTTACCCTTTGAAGGGCCGCGACCAAATTTCATCTCCGCAGACTGACGCTCTCGGGCGCTTACGTCGTTCATAATTGAATAGCCGACTATGGCACGCTTTGCGGCAGCATGATCCAAGTCGCGCCCGCCCGTTCCCACGATGCACACTAATTCACATTCAACATCTAGCACCTCGGCATAAGGAGGGCGATTCAAGGTCGTCTCCGGACCCACCACGGCGTCTGGATTACCTTTCCAGTAAGGCTTGACCAACGCTTCTGCGGTGTTCGCCGCCAGTTCAATACCTAATGATGCCGCGCTCGCGCTATGCGCAGGCCACACACTAAAGTTCACAATGCTAGGCGGTCTTTTAACCGGCGCAAGCAATTGAACATCAGCAGGAAGGTAGACTGTACGCACACCAGCAGAGGTCGCACTTGTTCCCTGCTTGAGCACAGATTCGACCGCTTCTTCTACCCAGCTCATTGCCTGCTGACCGCTACCTATCAGGGCTATCATTTCAGCAGGCACCTGTGCCTCACCGACTCTGTGCGCAGCTGCCGAAGAAAGTGTTCGCTCTAAAAAAGCCTGGCGAGCAGCGGTTGCGTCGACCACGCCCTGTTCTGTGTAAACGCCCACCCGCTCGATCAAACCGAGCGGGGTCAAGACACCAAAAGTACAAAGCTTCATGTCAGCGATCTCATAAAAAAATCAAAACCAAATTAACCGCAGTTTGCTCACTCATTTCAGAGAATCGATTCAATGCTCTGATCAACGCGCTTACGACGCCGTAATCCCCGCTTCCTTGATCAGTTTTTCCCAGCGCGCCATTTCTTCTAGCACCATCGTCTGCGCTTGTTCGCGGCTATTGCCAACAGCAT
>CAIUZV010000282.1 GCA_903903735.1 uncultured beta proteobacterium
GGGGATGACGAGTTGGCGGCAGGCGCAGCGTCAGTCAAGATGTTGCGCAGTCAAAGTACGAGCGAGCCCGCAGGGCAGCAACAAGTGTCACTGGATAATTTAGTGGCTTTTTTGAAAGAGAAGGTTAAATAAGTATGGCTTACGATCTTGACGAACAAGAACAACTAGACCAACTCAAGGCCTGGTGGAATAAATACGGCACGTTAGTCGTGACGCTGCTGGTGATTGCGACAGTTGCTGCCGGAAGTTGGCGCGGATGGCAATGGTACGAAGGCAATCAGGCAGTGCAGGCGCGTGGCTATTTTGAGGCGCTTGAAGAAGCGGGCCGTCAAAAAGGTGATGAGTCGGTTGCTCGTATTAATGCTGCGATGCAAACGCTTCGGACAGATTATTCGGCGACGGATTACGCTGCGCGTGGCGCACTCGTCGCTGCGTCAGCGCTTGCCGAGCGCAATGATATGGTCGCGGCGCGCGCGCAACTGGAGTGGTTAGTGAAGTCCAAGCATCCAGCTTTGGTACCGGTCGCGAAGTTACGTTTGGCCGGGCTACTGTTTGAGCAGAAAGAATTTGATGCGGCGCTCTCGCAACTGAAGGATCCTTCGGCGTCCTTTGCAGGTCTCTACGCAGACCGGCGTGGCGATATCCTTGCCGCACAAGGCAAGAGTGCAGAGGCACGCAGCGCGTGGACCCAAGCGATTGAGCTGCTGGGTGCCATCAATCCGTTGACACCAGTAGTCAAGCTCAAGTTAGATGCGCTCGGAGCCTAATATGAATGTTTCGTCCCTCTCTCGTTTGTTGTGTTTAGGTGCGGCAGCATGCTTTGTTTCAGCATTGACTGGATGTGCGCTGATTACGGGTGATGACGGACGATATAAGCCGGCCGTATTAACGACCTATCCTGCGGGCCTGTCGGTTCAGGTGGGTTGGAAGGCGCAGATTGGTAGCGGCTCTGGAATTGGTTTTGCCCCGACCGTAGTGGGTAATGCTGTGTACGGGGCAGCCGCTAATGGTGCTGTCGGCAAATATGATCTCAGTACAGGCAATGCACTTTGGGCCGCCAAACTTGAGCAGCGTCTGACTGCGGGGGTGGGAAGTGATGGCAAAACGACGGCGGTCGTTGCACGAGATGGAACCGTTATTGCCTTAGACGATACGGGTGTCGTGAAATGGCGCTCCAAGGCGACGAGTGATGTCACGGTGCCGCCGGTTGTCGGTTATGGCGTCGTTGTGGTGAGAAGTGGCGACTACCGTATCCAAGCGTTCAATGCCGAGACAGGCGACCGGATATGGAATGTGCAGCGTCCCGGACCCGCCTTGGCCCTTCGTGCACCTGCACGCATCGCATTATTTGACGGGCTAATTATCACGGGCATACCTGGCGGAAAACTCATCGCGATCAATGCAGTGTCGGGTGATGTGCAATGGGAGGGCGTTGTGGCGACACCTAAGGGGTCGAGTGACCTCGAGCGCGTGAACGACGTGGTTGGCTTGCCTGTGTTGGCACCACCGCTGTTGTGTGCGGTGGCTTTCCAAGGACGCATTCTTTGCTTTGACTTGGCTGCGGGCGGTCGCCCCGTTTGGACTAAGAATTTTTCTAGCGCAGCAGGCCTGGCCCTTGATGGCAACCAAGTCTTTAGCCCCGATCAGTCGGATACCGTATCGGCGTTCGCGCTGAAAGATGGTAAGTTGAACTGGACACAGGATGCGTTACGTTACCGCCGACTAACGGGTCCTGCCGTACTTGGCAGCGCAGTGGCTGTCGGCGATTACGAAGGGTATGTACATTTCATGGCTGCGGATGATGGACGTTTACTCGCCCGCATAGCCGTTGGAGGAGGCAAGATACATGCCCCTTTGATTGCGACACCTCAGGGTGTGCTCGTTAAGACCGGCGACGGCTCTCTTGCTTTGATTGTGTTGAAATAAATATTGTGTCGGTAAAGCCTGTTGTTGCCCTTGTAGGACGCCCGAACGTTGGAAA
>CAIUZV010000283.1 GCA_903903735.1 uncultured beta proteobacterium
GACGGAGCTGATCTTTTTATTTCAGGCACCTTATTTTGCGTTAAATCCCTTCTTTAATGACGGGATGGGTGTTGCCGACGGTCGCTTAGAAAAGTTTCTTCAGTTGACGCAATACCCAACCGGTCGAGGCTTAAAGAAACATACTCGCGCCGATGAGTATAGCGATGCTCAGCCTGTACTGATTAATGGTGTGCGTCAACCTACGATCGTGATGCGTTCTGGCGAAGTTCAGCGCTGGCGATTGATTAATACCCAAGTGTTTAACTCTCTGAATCTCAGTCTAGATGAGCACGTGCTAAAGCAATACACAGCGGATGGCTGGGGTAGCGCTTCATATATAGAACATGACGACGCCAGAAAAGCGAGCGGACTTGGTTTGCACCTCGCGCCAGGTAATCGCGCCTCAGTTGTGGTCCAAGCAGACAAGCCGGGCACCTATTACTTGCGCGGCTTGCCTGTAAAGATTTCCGGAGGCGCTGATCCAATCGTATTGCCAGAAGATGCCCTGGCAAAAGTGATCGTGGTCGACGTTAAACACACCATGTCCATACCGAAGACGCCCTTGCCGGTCAGCCACTTTTTAGCGCCCATTACGGATGACGAGTTTGCCAATAACGGCGGTAAGAAACGCAACATTATTTTTAAGATGACCGGCAATGACGCGTTGTTAAATGCTCAACAAACACCAGGTCCGTTGGAGCAGGCGGCAGAAGTACTCAGCTCCCTTGTCGCGCAGGCGGAAAAGTCTTACCAACATCACAAGTTGCAGCTTCAAGAAAAGATCGCGTCAACCTTCGGGTCGCGGTCTCGGACGCCAATCTACCCACCACCGCCAAACCTTGTGCCGCCTTTTGATATTCAGGCCGCCAACACAGTCCATGAAATTGCGATACTGGATGCAGTTGAAGAATGGACTATTTTCAACATGAATCACTTGGCTCACGTGTTTCATATTCACGTCAATCCGATGTACATCATCAAGGTCAATGGCAAGCCTATTGAGCCATACTGGTGTGATACGGTCGCTTTACCTACGGGTGGTACCAGCCAAAATCCTAGCTCAGTCACGTTTCGGATGCGGTTTAAGGATTTTACTGGGCCCTACATCCTTCATAATCAGCGGCTGCAAGCGAGCGATCTTGGAATGATTCAACGCGTCACTGTCGTTGCGCGGGGTTGAGTTGACATGGCCAGTCTAATCATTCGTTGCCCTGTACACCCCGTCGCAAACGATGTTGAAGACTGGTCGGCGCAGGAGCTGTATTTCTCTTGGACGCTGAGCAATGAAGCCGATTTTAAAAAGGTGTTGGATTTAGACGCTTTGCCAGTCGCAGACTCTGTGCTTGCGATTATTCCTGGTATTGACGTTCGATTAAAAGAACTCAAGGTTCCAGCGATCAGTTCTAAGAAAATCATTCAGATTTTACCGATGCTCATGGAAGATGAGTTGCTGGCTCCAGTTTCGGATACCAGCATTCAGTTGCTTCCTCCGATGCTGAATCAAGCTCCGGACCGAAGATTAGTAAGCGTGATCAATCGCGACTGGTTATTGTGGCTCAGTCAAAAACTTGCGGTGATCAATTGCGAACAGATTCAATTGATTTCAGAGAGTCTATTGCTGCCAGTAACGACTTCGGTTATTTTTTATCAGCAAGAGGACACAACAAATTTCTATACATTAAAAAAATCGTCGACTGATATCGTGTGTTGGTCGCAACCAGTGGATGAGCCTGTTCTATTCACTGAGCACTATAGCGATCAGCCTGAGATACTGGAGCTATCCGCTGAGCTCTTATTTAGTGGCGTGACGACATGCAAAGAATCGTATAAAGCAGTAAATTTACTACCCGACGAATACTATGATTTTAGAAAAGACCGACAAAGCGAACTACAACACTGGTTGTCGCGAGATTTATGGAAAGCTCCCCTGAGATGGGCACGATACGCGACGCTGACGCTTTGTACGAGCTACCTTTGTTATATATTGACCTTGCTATGGCAAGATCGTCAGTGGGAAGCCCGCCTACAGAATGCAACGAGTCAAGTCTTAACAGCTCGCACAGATAGCCAAACGAGTTTTGCAAACTTAGTCAACGCCAGTTGCCTTGCTGCACATAGAAATCTTGAGACTTGCAGCGGCGATTTTGAGCCGCAGTTAGTGGCTTTGCAAAACGTACTGAGAAACGCCCCACCAGAGGGCTTAAAAGTCTTAGAGTATTCAAAAAAAGGTTTGATCTTTGAGTTGCAGGAAGCGACTCTTTCGACTAGTCAGCGTTTAGCCATTATGCAAGATCACTCGGTGCAGTCTCTCGGCCAGACGCGGTTTTTGCTGAGCCCATACGCGAGTCTTGCATATGACTAATACCGCCTCGTCGCCAGCGCTAAAAGAAAATCTTCTGCGCATCTTTAAACAGTTGCCGCCCAAGATCATTATTGGTATTGGTGTAATACTGATGCTGGGCGTTTGTTGGTCATTGCTGATTCAGCCACTTCAGCAAACCCTCGAGCTGCGTTTACAAAGATACCCAACTCAGTTAATGAGTATTCAAGAGCTCAATCGAACGCTACTTAACTATAAAGATAAGAGTGTACGAATCCCAAGCCTGTCAGAAAGTGAATTGTCTGTTTTGCAACAAAAGCTATTTTCTGAGGGAGTCAAATTCACCTTAACCCGAGTTGAGACGACGGACCTAGTGCGGCTCGAGCTGAAGATTGATGAGATTGAATTCAGCCGATGGCTTGAGCTCATGGTGGATTTTCGAAAGAATAATGGGTTGTACGCGAGCGATGTCGTCATCAAAAAAATTGATCGTGTAGGCGTGATTCAGCTGAGTGCAACCTTGGTGCAAGTGCGATGAAGATTCAATTTGAGCGCCATGCGTTCCGTTTTGGGTGGCCGAGCCGAATCGTTCTTTTGGCTAGCGTGCTAACTCTAGTGATCGCTTGTTTTCCAATACGCTGGCTGAGTACAAGCGTTGCAAAATTGACAAATTGTCAATTGGCTGTTCTTCAGCCCGAAGGGACTCTGTGGAAGGGGAGTGCGCAGCTGGGCTTTTCGGATATTAGATTAGGTACTTCAGAGACGTGCCAGGCTCCGAGGGCTGGCACTGACAGATTTTCATGGAAAACGCAGTGCTCAGTATTTGATGTTAAGTGCACGTGGTTGATTCAGTATGTCAACACGATACGACCCATTGAGTTAACTGTTCAGCCCAGCACAATCACGTTGGCCAGTAATCAAATCGAACTACCGGCCAATCTGCTTGAGGTCGCGGGTGGTGTATTTCGCTCTCTACATCTCCGCGGAAAATTAGTGATTCGTTGGGACGATCTCATTTGGGATTCTTCGCGTAAAGGTCTTGTCGAGGTTCATTTTCTGCAATTGGCGAGCCCTATCAGCCCGGTTAAACCACTCGGCAGTTATGCATTGACGTTTCAAATTGCTCAAGAGTTGCAGTTGGATTTTTCGACAATCAATGGACCGTTGCTGTTATCGGCAAAGGGAACGATTGAGAAGGGTCGCTTGTCATTGCATGGGGAGGCAACGGCTTCACCAGAATCGCTTGACTCCTTAATTGGCTTGCTCTCAGTCATTGGTAACAAAGACGGCGCTGTTTACCGCTTTAAAATTTAAGGCTCATTATGTTTCGTTTCTTTAAAAACACCGTAACGTTAGCGTTTATCGTCTTTGTGCAACAAAACTGTTTTGCGCAAAGCAATGGTATCAACCTGTCGTTTAATAATGCGGATGTCGAGGCTGTCATTTCAACCGTTGCTCGAGCCACTAATCGTTCGATTGTGGTTGACCCAAAGGTTCGAGGCAAGATCTCTTTAAATAGTAGTCGGCCGCTTACGCCTGATCAAGCGTTAGACAGCTTGTCAACAGCCTTGCGAATGAACGGCTTTGCGCTAGTGAATACTGCCGGTGGTTACCGTGTTGTGACAGAGGCGGATGCAAAATTACAGTCCTCACAGACTTACTCCTCAAGAACAGATGTCACGGGCGATCAAATTATTACCCGCATATTTCATTTGAATTTTGCATCAGCGGCCAATGTGGTCAATATACTCAGGCCTCTGATTGCGCCTAACAATACGATCAACGCCTTGCCTGGTAATAACTCAATCCTTGTGACTGATTACGCCAGCAATCTCGAGCGAATTGAAAAAATTATTCAAAGCGTCGACAACCCCTCCGCGACCAAAGTGGAAACAATTGCATTAAAAAATGCGCAAGCGGCGAAAGTGGCATCCCTTGTCAATCGAGCGCTCGAAACCAGTGTCCCTCAAGGAGGGGATCCTAATTCGAAACCCACCGTCCTGGCAGATCCTAGAACAAATTCATTAATCGTTCGCAGTGGCAATGCCGAGCGGTTAGCGCAAATTCGAAGGCTTGTCGCTACGCTCGATACCGCAAAGAATGTAGGTAGTGTGTATGTGGTGCCTTTGAAAAATGCAGAGGCGTCCCAATTAGCGATTACCTTGCGGGCACTTGTGGCAGCCGATAGCTCTTCGACTGACCCTACCAATACAAACGCTCAAGGCAACGCCAATCTTAGTGCGCAAGCACCAAACCCTATTCAGGGCGGCACATCGCCAATAAACCTTGGCGGCGGTGTCGGCGGCGGGGCCAATCCTCTTGGAGCCGGAATGTCGGCTGCGGCATCGACTGCGTTGACCAGCAGCAGCAACCCTTCGACCGGAGGCATTATTCAGGCCGATCCAAACACAAACTCACTGATTATTACGGCTACCGAACCCGTTTTCAAAGATTTAATGAAAGTGATCGCGCAGCTCGACCGGCGCAGGGCTCAGGTCTATATCGAATCTATGATTGTTGAGTTAACGGATGCGAATGCTGCCGAACTTGGCGTCCAGTGGCAGGCACTCAACAGTTCGAATACTGCGTTTGCTGGGTCCAACTTTACCGGACCTGCCTCCTCGGGTAATACAAACATTATCGGAGCCAGCGCAGCAGTTAATGCAGTACTTGGCACAGCTGCTACAGGCGCAGCTGCCCCAACCTTAGGCCTTGGACTCAATATTGGCTCAATCACAAATTTTGGAAGTAATTTGGCATTCTCATCGCTCCTGAGAGCGATTTCAACAATTTCTGGTGCAAACGTCTTATCGACGCCCAACTTAATGACGCTCGACAACGAAGAGGCCCGCATCATTGTTGGTCAGAATATTCCAATTGTGACGGGTTCGTATGCGCAGACAGGAAGTACGTCGACCGTCACGCCGTTTCAAACATTTACGCGACAAGATGTTGGCTTAACACTCCGTGTGCGGCCACAAGTGTCAGAAAATGGGACGGTGAAACTTCAGATTTTTCAAGAAGTATCGAGCATCCAATCCGTTTCGAACGCCACCGGAATTATTCTAAATAAAAGAAACGTTGAGTCCAATGTGATTGTCGAGGACGGACAAATCATTGTGTTGGGCGGGCTGATTGGCGACAACTACACGGATGGTAGCTCTAAGATTCCTTGGCTAGGTGATCTGCCGTTAATCGGCGGTCTGTTTAGATATGATAATAAGTCTCGAACTAGAACAAATTTAATGGTGTTTATACGTCCGTCGGTGCTGCGCAACAATGAACAAATTAATACGTTTTCAAATAACAAATTAGATGACCTAGAAGAAAAACGTAAGACTTTTGTACAGGCTCCGTTATTGCTTCCAAAAGAGAATCTGAATACAGCGTCTTTGAGAGATATCAGAGACATCATGCATGACGTTGCACCGTGATTAGAATTCCATTTTCCTTTGCTCAGAGTCACGAGGTCTTATTGCGAGATCTGGTGGGAGAGACTCCAACTCTATTTTTTAGCACAAAAACAAAGCCTTCAACTGTCCACGAAGTTGCGCGCAACTTGGGGCCCCTGCGCTATTGTCAAAAGAGTTCAGAAGAGCTTCTTTCGATGATTAGTCAAGAGTATGCTCAAAAAGAAACGGATGCAGCCACGGTTGTTGATGAGCTGGAAGAAAGTGTTGACCTGGCGCGTCTCATGCAAGATATCCCACTCACACAGGATTTGTTGGAACTCAGTAATGATGCGCCCATCATTCGTATGATCAATAGCCTATTCAAGCAGGCGAGTCGTGATGATGCGTCAGATATCCACTTAGAGGCCTACGACAAACAGTCTGTTGTACGTTTTCGGGTGGACGGAAACTTACGAGATGTTGTGGAGTTGAAACGAGGTCTGCATGCAGCCTTGGTTTCCAGAATTAAGATCATGGCTTCACTGGACATTGCCGAAAAGCGTATGCCGCAGGACGGCAGAATCTCTTTGAGAGTGGGTGGTAAGGCGCTAGACATTAGAGTGTCAACGCTACC
>CAIUZV010000284.1 GCA_903903735.1 uncultured beta proteobacterium
AAGCAGATGCACAAAAGTCCTCTGCACTCAAAAAGTTAATGCTTTTAGAAATACGTTCGGCGTAACTAAACGATGAAAAATCCACCTACCGCGCGCGCCAAAAAATCAAATTCGGCGGATGCGCTCGAGAATGACTTGCCGGGTGGCGAACGGGCCTATCGCTACATCCGACAAGCCCTCGCGAACCAGCAGCTGATGCCCGGCGATCGTCTACGTGAAGTGGAACTCGCCGAGATGATCGGCCTGAGTCGCACCCCGATTCGTGAGGCCCTTGCCAGACTAGAGTCTGAAGGTCTTGTCGTACATGACTCTACCCTTGGCATCATGGTCGCGGAGCTTGACTACAGCATGGTGACCGAACTTTACTTCATGCGTGAAGTACTCGAGGGAACGGCAGCAAGGCTTGCGGCACAACATGCTTCAAGCGTTGAAATCTCCTTGCTTGAAGATATGTGCGAACAGTACGCTAACTCTGTGGGTGACGATGCACAATTGGCCAGTAGCAATCGGCAGTTTCACGAGATGCTCTACAACTGCAGTCACAATAGATATCTGATCAAAATGTTAAAGACGTTGCATGACACCTTAACGTTGTTAGGCAACACGACACTGACGGATCCCAAACGCGTCAAGGACACCATCAAAGAACATGAGGCGGTGGTAGCTGGAATCCGCAAGCACGATCCAGAGGCCGCAGAAAAAGCGCTCCGTGCACATATTTACGCTTCGCAAAAGATGCGTATTCGTCGACTCATTTCAAATCAATAAGCGCCTCGTGTCTAAGAATATGACTCTCGATTTTGTAGCGTTGCTACGCGCGTGGTCGATCGAGGATCCTGCCCTGATCCGCATGGCGCGCCTGTTACTGATCGATGGGCTCGCGGTTGCGCTGGCCGGCGCGGACCAGCCAGGTCCGCGCCTCGCAGCCGCGCTCGCGCGCCAACAAGGTGGCAAAGAATCCGCCACGGTTATTGGTCAAGGGTTTTCAACCTCACCATCCCAGGCAGCTCAAATCAATGGGATGTCTATGCATGTGCTCGACTATGAGCCTATGTGGAATCCCCCTAATCATGCGCTCTCGACGATATTGCCTGGCTTGCTTGCGTTAGCTGAGCAGCGGGAAGCGCAAGGTGCAGGTCCACAAGGCGCACGACTGCTGCGCGCACTCCTCAAAGGCGTCGAAGCGCAAGGGCGGTTGCGCTTGTCGTCTGGTCAGATCGAGCCTCGCGAGCTTAGCTTGCATCCTCCGGGCGTCGTGGGTCCTTTGGCTTGCGCGGTGGCATGCGGGGATTTCTTAGAGCTGTCTGAGGCACAACATGTGGCAGCCGTTGGTATTGCGGCATCACGCGCGGGTGGCGTGCTGGCTAACGTTGGCTCAATGACGAAAGCACTTCACTGCGCAGATGCCTGCCGTAGCGGACTAGAGGCGGCGCTGCTGGCTCAAAGCGGATTTACTGCGGATGCGGACGCGCTGGCTGGCCCACGCGGTTACGGGTCTGCCTATTTTGGTGATCGCTTCGATCCATCACATCTCGTGGCGCCCTTGCTTGTGCCGCGTGTGCTCACGCCCGGTCCAGCATGGAAATTATTTCCCTCGCAATATGCAACGCATTTCGTCATCACGGCAGCGCTGGACTGCCGCGCTGAAATCGCAGACCCCGCCAGCATTAGGCGGGTGGAGATTCTTACTCCGATCATGCCCTATATCGATCGGCCGAATCCAACCTCCGGACTAGATGGCAAGTTTTCGCTGCAATATTGCGTCGTGGCAGCACTGCTCGATGCGCGTCTTAACCTGGACTCCTTTAGTGATACACGGCGGTTTGCCGACGATGCAAAGCACCTGCTCGCCGCCACGCAACTGACCCAAACAGCCGAGATTTCCGGGCGCTTTGACGCGATGCATGTTGAGGTTTGCGTCACGCTCGCCAATGGAACCGTTGTTCGCCACCAATGCGCAGCACCACTTGGAAGTTGGTCGCGTCCTATTTCAGACAAAGTTGTGGAGGACAAAGCCCACGACCTGATTGACCGACGTATTACGCCAACATTGGCGCATGCATTTTGGTCTGCGCTCGACGCCCCGCCTGAGACCCTTCGGATCTCGACATTAATGGCATGCCTTACTGCGGATCAATCACCCGGCTAACGACCGGGTGATACGCGTCTTGGTCGCCACGCTCACACGCTAAGGCGTACAAGCGTTGTACATTTCGAGCGCCTGCCGCATCGACTCCCGTCTCTTGTGCAAGCTCGAGTGCATAACGCAAGTCTTTTGCAGCATAGTCGACAGAAAACGCTCTTTCGGGGAAGTCGCCAGGAATCATTGCTTTCATACCGTGATTACGCAAAGCGAAGCTGTCTGCAGAGCCCAACGAGAGGGTTTCAAACAGCGCTTGGGGGTCTACTCCTGACCGACGTGCAATCGCTCGCGCTTCCGCTAACGCAACCACGGTTTCAAACAACACCATGTTGTTCAGTATCTTGGTGATTTGTCCGGCCCCGACGCCACCACAAAGAGTGATCTCGCTCGCAAAGCACGCAATCAAGGGCTTGACCACCGCAAACTGCTCGGTTGTGGCACCAACCATCACCGACAACGTTCCTGCTTCAGCTGCCGCGCGTGTCCGGGCAACG
>CAIUZV010000285.1 GCA_903903735.1 uncultured beta proteobacterium
AACAAGAATACGTCGATGCCATCATCGACGCCGTGAAATGGCTTGGCTTTGACTGGAAATCCAACAACACCGAACACCTGTACTTTGCCAGTAGTTACTTTGCCACGATGTACGCCTGTGCCGAGGCGCTGATTTTGGCTGGTCACGCCTACGTAGACGAGCAAAGTCCAGAAGAAATGCGATTGATGCGGGGCACACTCACCGAGGCTGGAAAGAACTCCCCCTTTAGAGACCGCTCTGCGCAGGAGTCCTTGCAAATGCTGCGCGATATGCGTGCGGGCAAACATGTCGATGGCAGTATGGCCTTGCGCGCGCGCATCGATATGGCTTCACCCAATATCAATTTGCGTGACCCAGTGCTCTATCGGATCCGCCACGCGACGCACCATCGCACGGGCAACGAGTGGTGCATCTACCCAATGTATGCCTTCGCGCATCCAATCGAAGATGCACTCGAGGGCATCACACACAGTATTTGCACACTTGAATTTGAAGATCAGCGCCCGTTTTATGATTGGACACTGAATCGGCTTCAAGAGCTTGGACTGTTCGCCGCCCCCCTCCCGCATCAGTACGAGTTCGCGCGACTCAACATGAGCTATATCGTGACCAGCAAGCGCAAGTTGCTCCAGCTTGTCAAAGACGGTCATGTCAACGGCTGGGATGATCCCCGCATGCCCACCATTGCAGGGTTGCGCCGCCGCGGCTACACCGCCTCTGCGCTACGTTTATTCTGCGAACGCACCGGCGTTTCAAAATCTAACTCGCGAATTGATTACAGCTTGCTGGATCAAGCGCTACGTGAAGACCAGGACCCCGTCGCCTTGCGCTCGGTGGCAATCCTTGACCCGCTCAAGCTCGTGATTACAAATTTCCCGGCAGGCCATGTTGAACCCTGCCATGCACCGCGTAATCCACACGCACCCGAAGCGGGGATGCGTGCATTCGGACTGACGCGCGAGGTCTGGATTGAGCGTGAAGACTTTGCGGAAGTTCCACCAAAGAAATACTTTCGACTATTTCCGGGTAATAGCGTACGCCTGAAATACGGTTACGTCGTCACCTGCACAGGTTGCGTCAAAGACGCGGCTGGTAACGTTATCGAAGTGCACGCTGAATACAACCCAGACACCAAGAGTGGCACAGCTGGCTCAGACGCCGTCAAAGTCAAGGGTAATGTCACCTGGATCAGCACCGCTCAAGCCGTCTCGGCAGAAATCAGGCTGTACGACCGGCTCTTTTCAGAGCCTTTTCCAGACGCAGGGGATAACGATTTCCTGACCTGTCTGAATCCGCAATCCGTGCAAGTATTGAAGGCATTTCTAGAGCCGGGCACCGCACTCATTCCGGGCGTTGTCACACAGTTTGAGCGTCTAGGCTACTTTGTGGTTGATCCGATCGACTCAAGCACCGATGCCCCTGTTTTTAATCGCGTCACCACGCTGAAAGACACGTGGGCCGCGGCTAGCTAACTGCTGTGGATGAGCGGCTCAGCTTATCGCAGCGCCTTATAACGAATACGCTTGGGTGCTGCACCGGCCTCACCCAAACGTCGCTTCTTGTCGGCTTCGTACTCTTGGTAGTTACCGTCAAAGAACACCACTTGCGAATCACCCTCGAAGGAGAGGATATGCGTCGCGATACGGTCTAAGAACCACCGATCATGGCTGATCACCATAATCGAGCCTGCGAATTCAAGCAGTGCATCTTCTAATGCGCGCAAGGTTTCGACATCAAGATCGTTCGACGGCTCGTCAAGCAGTAAAACGTTGCCGCCGGTAATCAGCGTCTTGGCGAGATGCAGGCGGCCACGTTCACCACCGGATAACTGACCCACCTGCTTGCCCTGATCCGCACCCTTAAAATTAAAACGTCCGAGATAAGCGCGTGCCGGCATTTCAAAGCGCCCGACCGTCAATATGTCTGCGCCGTCCGCGATGGAATCGAACACCGTTTTGGCATCAGGCAAGCTATCGCGAGACTGATCGACGAACGCAATCTTGACCGTCTGGCCAATCTTGACTTCACCGCTATCGGGCGTGTCCTTGCCCGCGATCATACGAAATAGTGTCGACTTACCTGCACCGTTCGGGCCAATAATGCCGACAATTGCGCCGGGTGGCACCCTAAAGCTCACGTTATCCATCAACAGTTTGTCACCAAACGCTTTGGTCACATTCACAAACTCGATGGCATCATTACCTAGACGCTCCGCCACAGGGATAAATATTTCCTGGGTCTCGTTACGCTTTTGATATTCGTGCGAGGACAGCTCTTCAAAGCGCGTCATCCGTGCCTTGGCCTTCGCTTGCCGGCCTTTTGCGTTTTGCCGCACCCATTCAAGTTCTTTCTTGATGGTCTTTTGTCGGGCTGATTCGCTCGACTCTTCCTGCTTGAGGCGATCATTTTTTTGTTCAAGCCACGA
>CAIUZV010000286.1 GCA_903903735.1 uncultured beta proteobacterium
CGCAGTCTGTAAATTGTCTGTAAGAGGGTCAGAAACAAAAAAGCCCAACCTTGTGAGTTGGGCTAAGTTGTTGATTTATATGGTGGCCTGGGGCGGAATCGAACCACCGACACAAGGATTTTCAATCCTCTGCTCTACCGACTGAGCTACCGGGCCATCTGAAGGGCGAAATGATACACCAATTTGCCCGGGCCCGCTCAGTCTAACTTGGCATTAGTCCGCTTCAGAATCGCGCCATAGAAATCGCGCTCTGCCGAGAGCATCTTACGGACTTCCTCTGGAGACCCAATCGTGACGTCCATGGCTTGGCTTTCGATCTTCTTTTGTACAACCCCATCATTCTTGATCGCTTCCATCGCTTGATTAAGCTTGGCTATGACTGCTGGGGGGGTGTTGGCCGGGGCAAAGAGTGCCGTCCACGCACGGATACCAAAATTTGGTACACCACCTTCGGCCACAGTAGGCGTTTTCGGTAAGAAACCACTGCGCTCGGGGCCGGTCGTTGCGATCAACTTGATACGTCCTTCAGACACGTAGTCCATCATATTGCCGACAAGTGAGGTGATCATCACGTCGATTCGACCGGAGACGAGGTCGTTGATGGCCGTACCCGCGCCCTTGTAGGGAATGTGCAGCATATCGATCTTTGCCGAGTCATTTAACGCTTCTGCCGCGAGGTGCTGGGCCGAGCCATTGCCAGATGACGCAAAATTGACTTTGCCTGGGTGGGCTTGCGCATACTTGACCAGCTCTGAAATAGAGCTGACACCTAATTTGTTTGAGACCAATACACCCATCGGTTGCGTGGTGGCGAGGCTGATCGGCTGTAAGTCCTTGATCGCATCGTAGGTCGGTGTTTTGTGCAGCAGCGGTGTAATGACTGTTGCTGGGGTGCCCATAAACAGTGTGTAGCCATCGGGGGCGGCACGAATGACAAACTCTGTGCCGATGAGTGTGCCGGCACCTGCCTTGTTATCGATGACGACGGGTTGGCCGAGCTTTGCGCTCAGCTCTTGTCCAAAAAGACGGGCAATAACATCGGTCGAGCCAGCCGCAGGGTAGGCCACGACAATACGAATGGGCTTGTTAGGGTAGTTATCTTGAGCGTAGCTAGCGCTATTGATGAGAAATTGGCTCACAAATAGCAGGGTCGTTGTAAGGATTTTTATGTGTAAACGCATGGGGACTCCTCCTCTGCGCTCTATAATGACATATTGATTACGTTCTAGCCCCTAATTAATTCTCAGCCACAGCATTTATGTCTGTAAGCGTACTCGCGTTGGGTTTAAACCATGTCTCGGCTCCGGTTTCGGTGCGCGAGCGCGTGTCGCTGCCTGAAGATCTTGTACGCCCAGCGCTGACTGCCCTGCGTCAGGCGTTTGGGGGCGCGGTCAAAGAAGCCGCGATCCTATCGACCTGTAATCGCACCGAGCTCTACTGCGCGGCCGAGCCGCATGTTGCAGAGCGCTTGCCCAGCTGGCTGGCAGAGTTCAATCAAATTGAAGCGGGAGCGCTCGAGCCGCACATGTATTTACATGGTCGCGATGAGGCTGTGCGCCATGCGTTTAGGGTGGCAAGTGGACTGGATTCGATGGTTTTGGGCGAACCCCAAATATTGGGTCAAATGAAAGACGCTGTGCGCGCCGCAGAAGAGGCGGGTGCGTTGGGTACGTTACTGCATCAATTGTTTCAACGTACCTTTTCTGTCGCAAAGGAAGTGCGCTCCACCACGGCCATCGGTGCGCAGTCGGTGTCAATGGCCGCTGCGGCCGTTCGTTTGGCTGAACGGGTGTTTGGCGATCTGGCGCAATGCAAGGTGTTATTCATCGGTGCGGGCGAAATGATTGAGTTGTGTGCAACCCACTTCGCGGCGCGGCAGCCTGCCTCGATCGTCGTGGCTAATCGCACCCTCGAGCGCGCGGAAAACCTAGCGAACCGATTTGCAGCGGGGACCATGCGTTTGGCTGATCTGCCAGATCGGTTGGCGCAGTTCGATGTGGTGGTGTCCTGTACGGCCAGTACGTTGCCCTTGCTCGGCTTGGGAATGGTCGAGCGCGCGACGCGTCAGCGCAAGCGCAAGCCGATGGTCATGGTTGATTTGGCTGTACCTCGCGATATAGAACCCGAGGTGGCACAGCTAGATGATATCTATTTGTACTCTGTCGACGATTTAGGCGCAGTGGTGCAGAGTGGTACAGATGCCCGACGTGCCGCCGTGGTTCAGGCAGAGGCAATCATCGACGCACGAGTGCGCAACTTTATGCACTGGATGCAGGTAAGAGCCAATGTGCCGGTCATCCGCGATTTACAGACAACCGCGCAATCGATCCAAACGCTAGAGCTCGAACGTGCCAGACGTCTACTGGCCAAAGGCGAATCTCCCGAGGCGGTCCTTGAGCAGTTAGCTCACGGACTGACCCAAAAATACTTGCACGGCACCATGACCGCGCTGAATCAAAGCGACGCAACGGAACGCCAAGAGTTGTTGCATTGGTTGCCTAGGTTGTTCCCCTCAGGTACCGATCGGCGTTAGCGACGCTGTCTCAGTCGTCCTCCCGCGTCCCGAGTCGCACCCGCGTGTGCGAGCCCTCAAAATAAAACTATCAAACAATACTTATGAAACCTTCAATGCGCTCTCGCTTAGAGCATTTGTCCCGCAGATTGGTCGAGCTCGATGCCATGCTGGCAGAGCCCGATGCGGCCAACGACATGAATCAGTTTCGAAAATTGTCGCGTGAGCGTGCGGAGCTTGAGCCTGTTGTCAAAGCGTTTGAGGCGTTCGAGTCCGCCGAGTCGGATCTGGCTGGTGCGCGTGAAATGCTCGAAGATCCTGAGATGAAAGCGATGGCGCTTGACGAGATTGAGGATTGCAAAGCCCGTATCGAAAAGCTGGGTGATGCGTTGCAGTTACAGCTCTTGCCGCGTGACCCCGATGATGGACGAAGCGTATTTTTAGAAATTCGGGCGGGTACGGGTGGGGATGAGAGCGCATTGTTCTCCGGGGATCTGTTACGAATGTATACCCGTTATGCTGAACAGCAGGGCTGGAAAGTTGAGCTAATGTCTGAAAGCCCTTCAGAGCTCGGAGGCTACAAGGAAGTCATTGTGCGTCTAGATGGCGATGGCGCTTATGGACGCTTAAAGTTTGAGTCTGGTGCGCATCGCGTGCAACGCGTGCCCGCAACCGAGGCGCAGGGTCGGATTCACACCTCCGCGTGTACGGTGGCTGTGATGCCCGAGGCGGACGCTGCTACAGAAATTGTGATTAATCCGAGTGAGCTGCGCATCGACACATTTCGTGCGAGCGGTGCAGGGGGGCAACACATCAACAAAACGGACTCTGCCGTGCGCATTACACACTTGCCGACCGGCTTGGTAGTGGAGTGCCAGGACGACCGTTCGCAGCATCGAAACAAAGACAAGGCGATGCAAGTACTCGCTGCGCGTTTGAAGGATAAAGTGCAACGAGAGCGTCACGACAAAGAGGCGGCAACCCGTAAAAGCTTGGTGGGTACAGGCGATCGATCTGAGCGCATACGTACCTATAACTTTCCGCAAGGTCGGCTGACGGATCATCGCATTAATCTCACGCTCTATAAGTTAGGTGCGATTATGGAAGGCGATCTGAGCGATGTGACGGGTGCCCTGATTGCCGAACACCAAGCCGAGCTTCTTGCTGCTCTGGGCGACGACGCATAATGCAAACGGCGCAGTCGCTCGCGCAAATATGTGGTCTTCCGAGACTCGAAGCTCGAATGTTGCTCGAGCACGTCTTACAGAAATCGCGCGAATGGTTGCTTGCGCATGACACGGATCCCATTACTCCAGAACAGGCTGCATCGTTTTTGACGCTGGCCGCGCAAAGGCGCCAAGGAACCCCGATGGCATATCTGGTTGGCGTGCGCGAGTTCATGGGGCACCGGTTCGAAGTCTCTCCCGATGTGCTGATTCCGCGACCTGAAACAGAGTTGCTCGTAGAGCTTGTGCTGAAATCGTGTCTCGGGTTGCCTCATCCAAAAGTGCTTGATTTAGGCACCGGTAGTGGTGTCGTGGCTATCAGCGTTGCACTTGCTAGGCCGGATGCCATCGTAGTTGCTTCCGATCAAAGTGTGGCGGCGCTCACGGTCGCCCAACGCAATGCCCAAGCGCAAAGAGCGCGGGTTCAGTTTTGGCAAGGCAATTGGTATGAAGCCCTACCGTCGGAAGGGCAATTTGACGTGATCGTCTCAAACCCCCCGTATATTGCGGTCAGCGACGTGCACTTAACA
>CAIUZV010000287.1 GCA_903903735.1 uncultured beta proteobacterium
CCACAGCATGGCTGCAGGCAGCTTCTTTTTTGTTGTTGGCCCCAGCGGAGCAGGCAAAGACAGCCTGCTCGATGGCGTGCGGCCGTTGCTCGATCCGTCCCGCTTTATCTTTGCGAAGCGTACGATCACGCGCCCTGAGGGATCGCCTGGGGAAGTGCATACTGCTTGCACTGAAGCCGATTTCCAGAGACTCAATGCGGCTGGGAAATTTTTGATTTCCTGGCAGGCGCATGGTTTGCACTACGGGCTACCGATCGAGCTACTCGATGCACTCAGGTCTGGGCAGCATGTGATTGCGAATGGCTCGCGCGGCATGATCAAGGCGCTAAGCCAACTGGTGCCTAACTTAGTTGTCATCGAAATCAACGCACCTGCACACGTTCTACAAACAAGACTGAACGCCCGTGGACGAGAGTCTGCCGATGATATTGCCAAGCGGTTGAGTCGGTCTGTTGAGCCTTATCCAGCGGGAACACTACTACTCAAAGTCGTCAATGATCAATCGCTTGCGATCGGCACGATCAGATTACTAGCTTGTCTCCTGACAGAAACGGACAGCGCGCCGCCCTCCTCGCGCATTCTGTTCAAGAAAATTGCCGGACGCGCCTTAACACCTGCTGAGTATCAGACTGCGATCGAGACGATCCTGTCGGCTAAGACTCAAGAGGCAGAGTTACAAGCCTTCCTGATTGCTTGCACGGTAGAGCTGTCAGACGAGGAAATGATTGCGATTGCAAAAGCACGCACAAAGATTCTGCCTCGTATTGACTGGGGTCGTCCCATGGTGGTCGACAAACACTCTTTAGGTGGGCTACCAGGCAGCCGCGTGACGATGGTTGTGATTCCCATTGTCGCCGCACATGGCTTAATGATTCCCAAGACATCGTCGCGCGCCATTACTTCAGCAGCTGGCACCGCAGACGCAATGGAAGTTATCGCTAAAGTCGATCTGACACCTGAGGAGCTTAAACAATGCGTAGCGAAAGCGAATGCATGTATTGCTTGGAACGGGAAGCTTAATCACTCCGTCCTAGATGACGCGATGAATGCCATCACCCGTCCGCTTGGACTCGATACGCGCAAGTGGTCCGTCGCCTCGATACTCTCAAAGAAATACTCCGCAGGTGCGACTCATGTTGTGATTGACATCCCGTATGCTGAAGCGGGAAAGGTCAAATCAAAAGAGGACGGGCTCGCCTTAGGCCAGCTCTTTGAAATGGTAGGTCGCGAGTTGGGTCTGGTTGTCAAAGCCTTCGCCACAAGCGGTGAATCGCCCATTGGGCGCGGCATCGGTCCTTCTCTTGAAGTTCGGGATGTGCTCCAGGTGCTAGAGCAACACCCGGACGCTCCAAGCGATCTCTTAGAAAAATCACTCTTCTTCGCTAGCCAGATTCTGGCCATGGATCCCTCGGTTGGAACAGTGGAAAAAGGGGCCGAAGTCGCACAGAGATTGTTAGTTTCAGGCGCAGCGCGCGAGGCCATGGAAAACATCATCCAGGCCCAAGGCCCGCACGACTGGCCCGATCTGTCTGGCATCCTCAAGCATCCTGTTTATGCGACACAGGCAGGAACCGTACGTCAGATAGATGGGTTCGTCATCTCGGGGCTAGCACGCATGGCCGGCGCTCCCTGCGACAAGCTCGCTGGAGTTGATATCGTCCTGCCAACAGGTAGCCTCGTACAGTCTGGCGATTTGCTGTATCGGATTCAGTCCTGCGACCCCGTTTTATTGAATAAAACGGTTAAGTCGGCAGAACGCGATAACGGTTTCCGCATCGCCTAAGAATCTAGGCGTGTTGCCTCACGATCACGGGCACTTCTGTTGCG
>CAIUZV010000288.1 GCA_903903735.1 uncultured beta proteobacterium
CCATGTGGGATTTTTTGATCCCAAACGCGTGGTGGCCTTCCCGGAACTGAGTCTGGGTTCAGGGGCGATTCGCGGTTGGGACAAACGTAATGCGTTTACGTTCTCCATGCTCTCCAGTCTCGCGACGCATTACGAATTCGACATTGAGGCCACGTGGGACAGTCTGCCTGAACATCTGCAGAAAATTATTTTGCATGGTTCAGGCGATATTGAAATCCCCTTTTTCTACTTGAATGAGAAAGGCCGCAGCACGGTCAAGCGTCATCCTTTCGAAGGCGTCATTCCAAACCTCGAGCGCCGCTGGAAAGAGACTGATTCCTCTGCCGTACGCGAGGAGCTAGGCAAATATCGCGCGGTACAAACTTGCCCGGCCTGCCAAGGCTCGCGCCTGCGTCCTGAGGCGCGCCACGTGCGCATTGGAGACGAGCGCATCGCCCCGCCGGCCGCCTTGGCTGACAGCGCCACAGGTCGCGCTTGGCAAGAGCATGGCTTAGCGATCTATGAGGTCGAAGCGCAACCGCTGTCCCAAGGCTTGAAGTGGTTTCAAGACTTGCGGCTCACCGGAGCGCGACAAGAAATTGCGCAACGTATCGTGCGCGAAATCGAAGCACGCTTAAGCTTTTTAAATAACGTTGGGCTGAACTATTTATCGCTTGATCGCAGCGCCGACACGATCTCGGGGGGCGAAGCCCAACGTATTCGACTAGCCAGCCAAATCGGCTCAGGGCTCACCGGTGTGATGTACGTCTTGGATGAGCCGTCGATTGGTTTGCACCAGCGCGACAACGACCGACTGATCGCTACGCTGCATCACTTACGTGATCTGGGTAATAGCGTGATCGTTGTCGAGCACGATGAAGACATGATTCGCCAAGCCGACTGGGTCGTCGATATGGGGCCTGGTGCGGGCGAGCACGGCGGACAAATTGTTGCCGAAGGTACGCCGCAACAAATCGAACAAAATCCTGCTTCTCTGACGGGCCAATACATGAGTGGTGCGCAAGCGATTGCGATTCCCCCACGTCGACCCTTGGATCAAGAGCAGACGTGGTTATCGCTCACCGGTTGCCGTGGCAACAATCTAAAGTCCGTTGAGCTGCGCATCCCCTCAGGTAAGTTTGTGTGCGTCTCCGGTGTATCAGGTTCGGGCAAGTCCACGCTGATTAACGACACGCTGGCCGTTGTGATGTCACGTGCGTTACATCATGCGCAAAGCGAACCTGCACCCTTTGATGCCCTGACGGGGCTTGAGCATTTCGACAAGGTGATTAGTGTCGACCAAAGTCCGATCGGTCGTACGCCACGCAGTAATCCAGCAACCTATACGGGACTCTTCACACCGATTCGCGAACTGTTTGCAGGCGTTCCTGAGTCGCGCTCACGTGGCTACGATCCGGGCCGCTTCAGCTTTAACGTGAAGGGTGGGCGCTGCGAAGCGTGCCAGGGTGATGGCGTCGTCAAAGTGGAAATGCACTTTCTGCCAGACATGTACGTCCCGTGTGACGTGTGTATGGGCAAACGCTACAACCGCGAGACGCTCGAGATTCGTTATCGCGGCCGCAACATCCACGAGGTACTCGACCTCACGGTCGAACAGGCGCTTGCGTATTTCGAAGCGGTTCCTGCGATTGCGCGCAAGCTGCAAACGCTGATGGATGTTGGTCTGTCTTATTTACGTCTAGGTCAAAGCGCGACGACGTTATCCGGCGGCGAGGCCCAACGGGTTAAGTTGTCTCTGGAGCTGTCACGACGCAGTACAGGTCGCACGCTATACATTCTGGACGAACCCACAACCGGCCTACATTTTCATGACATCGCGCTACTGCTCGGCGTGCTGAACCAGCTTGTCGATGCCGGCAATACGATCGTCGTGATCGAGCACAATTTAGATGTCATCAAGACTGCCGACTGGGTAATCGATATGGGCCCAGAAGGCGGTGATGGCGGCGGCATGATTGTGGCGCAAGGCACACCAGAGCATATCGCGGCTTGCGCAGAAAGCCATACGGGCCATTACCTCGGACGTGTGCTGGCCCGCCAGGCTCCCTCAGGGCAAACCAATCAACCTTAGCTGCACGGCGGACATGCTGGCGCATTGGCCCGATTCGCGTAACGGCAATACGGAATCACACACAAGGCCTTCGGAGAATGCGCCGGCATCAAAGGGGCGGCCAATATCGACCTCGCGTCCTGGGGGGCGTGTGCCATCCCAGCGACCCCAAGAAATCTTGACGCGCGTGGACTGTCGGCATCCACCTTGTGTTTGTCCGTCGCACGCATTGAGCAAAGCGGTAAGTGCAGCACCGGCCGAGGGGTGACCACACACAGCCGCTTGCGCTTGCATCACGCCACCACCTTGAACCGTACCTTGCTCTGACACAACAGACGCCAACCAGCCCGGTGCGCAATTGCTTTCAAGCGTCACTTTAGGAGGGGGTCGGCTAGAGGTGCGCTGAAAATAGGCAGTCACCTGACTGCTTGGCTCCTGACCAGCCCGCGTATCTGCAAAGGCCAGAATACATTGGTCACCCGACGCTGCGGGCTGACACACCTGAACAAGGACTAGCTGATTTGAGTTGTCGCTCCCGCGCGAACCAGACACCAGAACTGCAGCACCCGTTCCGGGTGTCACTGCCCCGGCGGACTGCGGTGAGGTCTGCGCAGCTGTGTTCGCTGCATCGAGAGAAACGGGCGCCATTTCGGTTGAACGCTGCGGCGCAATCGGCGTCGCGACCGGTGCGGCAGCATTGGCTGCAGCATTATTGATCGGGGCAGGTGGCTGAGACGAGCAGGCCGACAAGACGCCAAGCGTGGCGCACATGGCGGCCAAAAGAATGGGTTGCGTAATGCGCATCATAGAAACTCCTTGGTTAATCAAACTGGTCGCCCATGCGAAACAAGCGGTGGTGCTCGCGGATCGCATAACGATCGGTCATTCCTGCAATGTAATCCGCAATCGCACGGGCCTGTCGCAAATCGTCGTCATGGCGATAGTCGGGCGGTAGCAATCTGGGCTCGTGCACAAAGGCACTATACAGCTCGCGCACAATACGACGTGCTTTGTTGGTCATGCGCATCACCTTGTAATGGCGATACAGATTTTCAAACAAAAATGTCTTGAGCGTGTCTGCTTCTTCGCGCACGGCGCTTGAAAACGCCACGAGTGCACCACTGCGACGCGCCGTGTCAGCATCGACAGGTGCGGCCGCAACGAGCCGGGCGGCTGTTGTGTGCGTGACGTCAGTGATCAGCGTATTGATCATGCTACGAATGGTTTCGGCAATCACGCGTCGTGGCGCAAGCCCAGGCCACTTTTGTTCGATCTGTGCATAGTGCCGAGCAAAGATCGGAACGGCTTGCAATTGCTCTACCGTCAGCAGTCCCGAGCGTAGCCCATCATCAATATCGTGATTGTTATAAGCGATCTCATCAGCCAGATTCGCAAGTTGTGCTTCGAGCGAAGGCTGCGTACGATCGATGAAACGCTGACCGACGTCCCCAAGGCGCTTTGCGTGCGGTAAAGAACAATGCTTGAGCACGCCTTCACGCGTCTCAAAGCAGAGGTTCAACCCATTAAAGGCGGCGTACCGCTCTTCGAGTTCATCGACCACGCGCAAGCTTTGCAGATTGTGTTCAAACCCGCCCGCCTCTGGCGCGAATTCGCGCAGGCAGGCATTGAGTTCATCTTGCCCGGCATGGCCAAACGGCGTGTGTCCCAGATCGTGGGC
>CAIUZV010000289.1 GCA_903903735.1 uncultured beta proteobacterium
AGCGAGAGCAACAAATGCTCAACGGTGATGAATTCATGACGCGCGGAACGCGCCTCGACAAATGCCATATGCAGACTTACTTCAAGCTCTTGGGAAATCACATTTCCTCCGACATTCTTTCAATTTGAAACACCGTTAATCCGCATTCTATGCTTTTCAGAAAAGAATAATTGCGTGGCACGTAAAAACCTTTTTTCTTGAGCGGAATCACTTGTTTGAGAACCTTCATTTTGTCAGGCATCGCCGGCGGGCTCCATGACACACTGCAGGGGGTGTTGCCGGGCACGGGCAAACTGCGCCACCTGCGCGATACGGCTTGCCGCGATATCGTGCGGGTAAACCCCACAGACGCCCTTTCCTTCGTGGTGTACTTGCAACATGATGCGCATCGCCTCTTCTTGGCCCTTGCCGAAGAACTTTTGTAGGACCTGCACCACGAATTCCATCGGGGTGTAATCGTCATTAAGCAAAAGCACTTTGTACATAGGAGGCGGAGCCGTTTTAGCGGCTTGTTTTTCCACAACGAGATCGGGTGGTAAGGACGTGCGGGTAACCATAAGGGGGGAAACGAATCTATTGAGGGAAAATTAGGTTTTTTTGTAACAAACTTAGCAATAAAGCCACAAATTTAGGGTCATCCTAGGCAAACCGATACTTGACGAATTCATCAAACCTGCCCAATATCACTACACACTCAAGAAATTTTGGGTCATTGGATATCAAATGCAAGGGCTTACGGCATCATCATAATCTCGAGCGTGCGATTTGATTTGTACAAACTTAAGAAGAGGCAGTCGGCATGTCAGATTCGACGAGTACTGGCCCTAAGGTCACCGGAACAGTTAAGTGGTTTAACGACGCAAAAGGTTTCGGGTTCGTAACACCAGACGATGGTGGTGAGGACTTGTTTGCACACTTTTCGGCAATTCAGATGAATGGATTCAAAACTCTGAAAGAAGGCCAAAAAGTAGCATTCGAAGTCACACAAGGCCCCAAAGGCAAACAAGCGACCAATATTACTGCCGCTTGATAGGCAAGGGGTGAATAACCCCTCGGATACTGTTGATGTGTAAATGGCTCTGCCTTTTTAGACAGCGTAGCCCTCGGGCTGCGCTGTTTTCGTTACTTGTTGCTCTTGCCATGAGCGGCTCCCTTCCCTTCGCAAGCGCACAGACGGTTGTAACGTTGCCGGTAAAACAGCTGAGTGCTGGGATGCATGTGATCCGTGCTGAGGTTGCCTCCAACTATGAGACCCGCGCCAGAGGCTTGATGTACCGCAAAGAGCTCGCCCCCAATGCAGGCATGCTCTTTGTATTCAACGAGCCAGCCGTTCAGTGTTTCTGGATGCGCAACACCCTGATTCCGCTATCGATTGCCTTCCTATCCGATGATGGCACGATCACCAATATCGCCGACATGGCTCCCATGACAGAGAACTCACATTGCTCGAGCGCTCCGGTCCGGTTCGCGCTCGAGATGGAGCAAGGCTGGTTTGCAAAGCGCGGCATCAGCGCTGGCAAAAAAATAGGCGGATTGCAATAATCCGCCGTCCCCATGCACGTCGTTGAATCTTACACGCGCTCGACAATCAACGCGATCCCTTGACCCACCCCGATACACATGGTGCACAGTCCGTAGCGCCCACCAGTCTGTTCAAGCTGATGCACGGCGGTCATCACCAGACGCGCACCACTCGCACCAAGCGGATGACCCAACGCGATGGCGCCACCGTTTGGATTCACCCGCGGATCGTTATCGGCGATTCCAAGCAAGCGTAATACGGCTAAGCCTTGCGCAGCGAAGGCTTCATTTAATTCAATCACATCCATCTGCGCCATCTTGAGGCCCGTCATGGCAAGCACTTTCTCCGAGGCAGGGGCTGGGCCGATACCCATAATGCGCGGTTCAACACCAGCAGTCGCCATCGCGACCACGCGCGCACGCGGCTTCAGTCCATGCTGCTTCGCTGCTTGTTCACTGGCGATCAACATCGCCACCGCACCATCATTCACCCCCGACGCATTACCCGCAGTGACTGATCCGCCCTCACGCACAACACCTTTTAACTTCGCGAGCGCCTCAATGCTGGTTTGACGCGGGTGCTCGTCTTTCGCCACCAAAATTGGATCGCCCTTCTTCTGGGCTATCGAGACTTTTACAATTTCGCTATCAAAGAATCCAGCCTGCTGTGCCGCAGCCGTTTTCTCTTGGCTCGCCATCGCAAACAAGTCTTGATCTTCTCGAGACACTTTGAACTGATCTGCGACATTCTCTGCGGTCTCGGGCATGGAATCTACGCCGTACTTCGCTTTCATCAACTTATTCACAAAACGCCAACCAATCGTCGTATCAAAAATAGACGCGCTGCGCGAAAATGCCGAGTCCGCTTTACCCATTACAAAAGGCGCACGTGTCATGCTTTCAACACCGCCCGCCAACATCAAGGACGCATCCCCCGCACGAATCGCACGTGCGGCGGTGCCAACGGCATCCATCCCCGAGCCGCACAGTCGGTTGATCGTGCCACCGGGCACGACATCTGGCAGACCAGCCAGCAACGTCGCCATACGCGCCACGTTGCGGTTATCCTCGCCCGCCTGGTTAGCGCAACCCATCAGTGCATCATCAAGCTTTGACCAATCGACCTTGGTGTTGCGTGCCGCAAGTTCCCGAATCGCAATTGAGAGCAGATCATCAGGTCGAACCGACGCAAGCGCGCCGCCGTAGCGACCAAACGGTGTACGAATCGCATCACAAATAAAAGCATCGATTGTCATGACATGTTCCCCAATGTTGTAAGAATTTTCAATTGAGGAATCTTAGCGCATCGAGCAAAAAAAATGCCGGCACAAGGCCGGCATCGATCGGACAGAAAATGCTTAGCCGAAATTCTTAGCCGCGAACGACCAGTTCACGAGACTCCAGAAGCTCTCGAGATACTTTGGGCGTGCATTACGAAAATCGATGTAATAAGCATGTTCCCAAACGTCACAGGTCAACAATGGCACATCAGCTGTTGTCAACGGTGTTGCGGCGTTGCTGGTGTTGACGATATCAACCGAACCATCAGGCTTTTTAACGAGCCAGGTCCAGCCAGAACCAAAATTACCAGCTGCTGACTTATTGAAAGCTTCTTTGAACGCAGCAACGCTGCCCCATTTGGCTTTAATCGCATCCGCAAGCTTGCCGGTTGGCTCGCCACCCGCATTAGGTGCCATGCTGTTCCAGTAGAACGTGTGGTTCCAGATTTGCGCTGCGTTATTGAATACGCCACCGGAGGATTTCTTGACGATTTCTTCAAGTGAGGCGGACTCAAACTCAGTACCTGGGATTAAGTTGTTCAGGTTGGTGACGTAAGTCTGGTGATGTTTGCCGTAGTGGAACTCGAGCGTTTCTTTCGAAATGATCGGAGCCAAGGCATCCATGGCGTAGGGCAAAGCTGGAAGTGTGTGGGCCATTGCTGCAAATCCTCTTGAATGTAGGTAAAACGAACAGGCTAAGTGTATTGTATCGGACGCCGAATGATGCAGCACGCATCCCATAATGGGCTCAGGGTTAAGGGGGACGTCTGTCAATGCTCAGATGGTCGAATGTCTTGAACGCCGACGGTGATGCCGCCTTCTGAGAGCGTCACGTCAAGCTGTGTCCCGAGCGTTAAGCTTGCGGCTTGCCGCACAATCTCCCCCTGTCCATTGCGCACAATGGCGTAACCGCGCGCCAGGGTATGCGACGGACTCAGAGCCCTCAGCTGGCCCTGCACTGCCCCCAGCCTTGCTGTGTTGTCTGCACCCAAACGCTGCTGCGCTGCAACCATGGCACGCGCGGCGCGAGCGAGCCTGGCACCGTGCACAGCCAAATCTGGTAACTGGCCTTGTAGACGATCATGCGCACGCGCAGCCAAGGCCTGTCTGCGCTGGAGCGACTGTCGCCATACCGACTGCAAACGAAACTTTAGTCCGTTCAAGCGCTCAGCCTGATGCATTAAGCGGTCACCTGGCGACACGACGGCCGCAGCAGCGCGGTCCAGACGTTGGGCCAACCGCTCAAGTTTGCGTTGCACCTCACGGTTGAGCTGATCAGCCAGGCTCCTGACGTCTGCCAACAGTGCCGCACGCGTCATACAAACGAGTTCTGCAGCCGCTGTGGGGGTTGGCGCGCGAACATCTGACACGAAATCTGCAATCGTAAAATCTGTTTCGTGCCCAACGCCAGACACCACCGGCAAAACGCTTGAGGCAATATCACGCGCCAGCCCTTCGTCGTTAAAGCTCCAAAGGTCCTCAATACTGCCACCCCCTCGCACTAAGAGGATCACATCGACCTCCTGACGCTCGTTCGCTTGCGCCAGAGCCTGACGCAACTGCAGCGCCGCCTCAGCGCCTTGCACCGCTGCCGGGTAGATCACCACAGATAAGTGGGGAGCGCGGCGCGCCAATGTCGTCAGCACATCACGCAAGGCGGCAGCAGCCAACGAGGTGACGATTCCGACCGCGCGCGGGTACAAAGGAAGTTCACGCTTTTGCTCGAGGTCAAACAAGCCCTCGGTCTCAAGCTTGGCTTTGAGGGCAATAAAGGCCTCAAATAGCGAGCCCAAGCCGGCTCGCCGCATCTGATCAACCTGCACTTGGTATTCACCACGCGCTTCATACAGCGTGACTCGCCCCCGGATTTCAACGGAATCGCCTGACTTAGGAGAAAAGCCAACCGCAGAAGCTCGCCCCCTGAACATCACTGCCCGGACGGATGCCGCATCATCCTTTAAAGTGAAATACCAATGCCCTGACGCTGCTGGCGTAAAGTTGGAAATCTCACCGCGCACCCAACTCACATCAAAGCTTTGCTCAAGCAAACGCGAAACAGCGCGATTTAACTCACTAACTGACAAAATATCCCGCGTCTGGCCTACGTTTTCTGTCTGAAATTCTTTATTCATGAGGCTCTTGAAGGCATATATGTCCACAAACGCAATAAAATCCGATTAAGTCATTGTGACATAATAAAAACTAGCCACACGTACTAAACTCAATTACAATTTCATCATAACCAATTGAATTAATTGACTTAATTATCAATGCTCCAAAAATTGCTCATTTTTTGATCAATTGAGGGATACCCAACGTTTTCCGTCATTTACAAAGATACGCACATAATTATCCACAAGTTCTGTGGATAGATTTATCACCCCTCACATGAGGTATGTTTTGCACTCAATCGTTATTCAGGCTGGTTGGCCAATTTGGCTGTTAATTCTAGTTTCAATCGCTGGACTGGCGATTGTGATCGAGCGCTCTCTGAGCCTACAACGCCTACGTATCGCTCCGCCTGAGCTGACCAATCAAGTATTACAAATGGTACGCGCCAACGCTGACCAACCTGAGGCCATTGAAAAACTCCGTAAGTCCTCTGCGCTGGGCCAAGTGCTCGCTGAAATCCTTAGCCATCGTTATCTCCCTGCCAACGAACTACGCGTTGTCGCCGAGGACGCGGGGCGTGATGTGGCCTTTCAGCTTGAGCGCTATCTCCCCGCCTTGGCAACCGTTGCGACCATTGCACCGTTGCTTGGTCTTTTCGGTACCGTGATCGGAATGATCGAAATCTTTGGCGCTTACCGTCCAGATGGCTCAGACCCAAGCGAACTCGCGCGCGGCATCTCGATCGCGCTCTACAACACCGGTTTCGGAATACTGATCGCCATCCCCGCAGTCATTGCGCATCGGCATTTCAAATCGCGCGTCCAAGCTCTGCTGGTTCAAATGGAGCAGTCCGCTCGCAAGGTTGCGGCAAGCCTGCGCGAGGATCAGGCGCGATCATGAACTTTCGCAGCGCAAATCTGAGCGATGACAGTCCAGACATTAACCTCATCCCCCTGATTGATGTGCTGCTGGTGATGTTGATTTTTTTGGCCGCCACCACCACCTTTGCTCGCCAGCAAGCAATCAAAATCAACCTGCCACAAGCGAACGCAGAAGTCACTGACGCTTTGCCTGTCGAACTGACCATCTCGCAAGATGGTCGCTTTGCCGTCTCAGGCAAGATTGTCGCGAGCAGCGAATTAGCAGCAGCCCTCAAGTTCGCCACGCAGCAACTGGATCCGCCGATTGTGCTGATCCGGGCCGATAGCCTTGCGCCCCATCAGTTCGTTGTCTTTGCGATGCAAGCCGCGCGCGAGGGCGGTATCGGACGTGTGCAATTTGCGACACAGGCTAAAGAGTGAAAGCAGTCAGCCTCGGCCCTGCCCTGGTGGGATGGTTGCATCGACAGTGGCAGCGCAGGGGGCTCTGGGCTTGGCTCATGGCGCCATTTTCCTTGTTGGCGTACCTTGTATTAGCGATACGCCAACTCAGTTTACGCATGATCGCAGCACACTCCGCGCGTGCGCCCATCCCAATCATTATGGTCGGGAACCTCTACATCGGAGGCACTGGTAAAACGCCGGTCGTTATCGCCCTGCTTGAACAGCTTCGCGCGAAAGGCTGGCGGCCTGGCGTGATCAGTCGTGGCTATGGCGTACAAGCAGGCGCCGACGCATTGACCGGTTGTGGCACCATCGATGCCGCACGGTTTGGTGACGAACCCGCTCTCATCGCGCGAGAGTCCGGCGTGCCGGTCTCTGTGCATCCAAACCGACGGCTTGCCTGGCAAGCGCTGTTGAAACACTACCCCCAGACAGATGTCATTGTTTCAGATGATGGATTGCAACATGCCACCCTCGCGCGCGACATCGAACTCGTGGTTCAAGACACGCGCGGGGTGGGTAACGGATGGCTGTTACCCGCGGGGCCTCTGCGGGATCCTCCGTCAAGATTGCGCACCGTCGACGCGCTGATCACTCGCTTGACTCACACCGAGAGCGCTCCGCCAAGCAACGGTTTGGCGCTCAAAGAACTTGAAGCGAGGATGAGTATTTCTGGCTTTAAACAGCTCGCCAGCGCGCAGCAGCTGAGTCCGAGCGAGTTCCTTGCGTTCTGCGCAAATAAATCAGTCTATGCCTATGCAGGTATTGGTGCGCCTGAGCGGTTTTTTGTCGATCTACGCACGCTCGGTTTGCCGCTTGAACGCAGCACCCCTCTACCAGATCACCACGCGTTCACGCCGACAACCCTTGACGCACCGCAGGCTGATGTCGTGGTTATCACGTCAAAAGACGCCGTGAAGTGCGAAACCCTGTCCGATAGCAAAATATGGGTCGCACAGGTACACAGTACCTTTTCCGACCCATATTTCGCTGATTGGCTTGACGCGCGCCTCAACAAAATACAGACGGCACTGCACTGAGTGTTTACAATAGCGCTATGCAAACTCGACTACTTGATCTTTTAGTCTGCCCCCTTTGCAAAGGGCGTCTATACCCAAATCCGGACCAGACCGAATTGGTCTGCAGGGTAGATCGCCTTGCCTTTCCGGTTCGCGACGGTGTCCCTGTGATGTTAGAAGCTCAGGCGCGCGCACTCGCGGCTCAAGAACCCGAATTCCCCGCCTGAACCGGCAGACCCATTTTCATGCACGCCTTTACGGTCATCATTCCCGCTCGACACGCCTCGAGCAGACTACCCGGAAAAATGCTTGCCGACATTGCGGGCAAGCCGATGGTGATTCGGGTTGCCGAGCAAGCCGCTCAATCCCAGGCAACGCGGGTTGTGATCGCGACAGACCACCTCTCGATTGCGCAGGCTTGCCAAGCGCACGGAGTGCAATACCTCATGACACAAGAAGGACATCCTTCTGGCACCGACAGGCTCGCAGAAGCCGCGACGGCCCTGTCGCTGCCCGACGATGCCATTGTTGTCAACGTGCAAGGCGACGAGCCATTAATCGACCCCGCACTCATTGATCAGGTTGCAGCACTCTTGGCGTCTGACAGCAAAGCCGCCATTGCCACCTGCGCCGCGCCGATCGTTGATGCCGAAGCCCTGTTTAATCCCAATATCGTGAAGGTCGTGTGCGACCGCCAAGGCCGTGCGTTGTATTTTTCCCGTGCA
>CAIUZV010000290.1 GCA_903903735.1 uncultured beta proteobacterium
AGCTGCCAGGTTAGGAAACTGCTCAGGTGCTGCCACTTTAGGCATGGCTTTGTTCAGGAAAAACCAACCGACTGCGACAGTGATGTCAGCTAGATTGGCTTGCGCACCGCCTGGGAAGGTGCCTTTGGCTGCCAGACCTTCCAGGATCTCAAGGCTGGCACGCACTTGTGCGCGCAGACCATCCAGGAAAGGCTCGTGGACTTTTTCTGCAGGTCGTTTGAGAGGCTCATAGATAATTTGAATGGATTTATCCAGGCCGCTCGTCATGATGGCGCAATGCTGTAGCGTCTGGCGACGTGCTGCGCCGTTTAAGGCCAACAGCTTCTGGTTAGGTGTCATTTCTAGAATCGCTTCGATAATCGCAGCGCTTTCAATCAAGTGCTCGCCATCCTTAAGAACCAGTACGGGTACTTTTGCAATGGGGTTGTAGCGTTTGATTGCCTCAGCATCTTTGGCGGTCGACAAAACCTTATGCTCATAAGGGATTCCAAGAGTTTGCAGGACGACCCCAACACGTCGTACAAAAGGGGATGCATAGCGGCCAACCAAAATCATGTTTGTCTCCGAGGCGATTTAAGATACATTTCTAAAGATGTTGCACTGTCGTGCGCAAAGTATCGCTCAATTTCGAGCTCTCACCAACTTATCTGTTATCCAACATGAAATCTGTTCAATTAAGACGTTTTTTGTGCGTTGCGGGCGCTCTCGCAGCTTGCTTAATGAGTCCGTTCGTCTCGGCACAGCAGGCAGCTGCCCGGGTACAGATGGGTGATTACAACATTGACGAAACGGAAGTGAGCATTGGGCGGTTTGCAGAATATGCAAAGCGTAAAGGGATTGTGACCGAGGCGGAACGTAGCGGTGGTGGCTTCGAATATGTGATGGGCTGGCAAAAGCGTCAAGGCTGGAACTGGCGCGCGCCTTTCGGCAAGCCTGGTGCCCCCGACGAACCCGCTGTGCACATTAAGTGGGCTGAGGCACAAGCTTTTTGTCAAGATGCGGGTGGACGTCTACCCAATAAGGCAGAGTGGACGCGCGCGGCCTACACCGAACAGCGGGCGAATCCGCCTGCCCCCTATGTGCGCGGAAAAACCTACCCCTACCCAACAGGAGATTCACCGGAGGGCGCAAATACCCAAGGAGCGGCCGACGGCTGGGAGCGCCACGCACCGGTTGGTAAAACCCGCAAGGGAGTCAATGGGCTCTTTGATATGGGGGCGAATGCCTGGGAATGGCTGGCTGACGCCCAAGGCGATACTCGCCTGACCGGTGGTGGTTCGTGGTGGTATGGCCCTGCGCAGATGCGGGTTGAGGGGATGCAGTACAAGTCGATCGATGTCTATGTCGTCTATATCGGTTTTCGCTGCGTATACTAGTAGCTATGCGATCAGCATTATTTGTAAGGCTGATTTTTACCGCCGGATGTATCTAGCCCTTTTACTCGGAGCCGCTTCGTGTCGACGCCTATTAATTCCCTTACCCCTGATTTTGCGGTAGCGCCGCAGTTGCAGCCGTCTGATATGGCAGCCGTGGCTGCTGCTGGCTTTAAAAGCGTCATCATTAACCGACCCGACTACGAGGCGGGGCCTGATCAACCAACGGCCGAGCAGGTGTCTGTGGCCGCGCGCGAAGCAGGACTGCGGGTGGAATATCAACCTGTTGTGAGTGGCGCAATGACACAGGATGATGTGGTCCGTTTTGCTGAGCTTCTGCAAACCATGCCTGCACCCGTGCTGGCCTATTGCCGCTCTGGGACGCGTTGTTCGGTCTTGTACCGGGCTGCGACTGGAAACGGTTGATTTATGTCAAGACTGGCGCAGATATAGCTGGAGTTCTTGTAGCCGCCCACTTAGCATGAAACTGTTGATTTCAACTTAAAGGGGTTTGGTCATGTTTAAAAAAATATTAGTCCCTACAGACGGCTCACCTTTATCTGCGCAGTCGGCAAATGCGGCTATTAGTTATGCGCGGGCAACTGGAGCAGAGGTTGTGGCACTCTATGTCACCCAGCCCTTTGCTGCGACGATCGGTTTTGATGGCATGTCGGCAGCGTATGCAATTTCAGACACGGATTACGAGCAGGCGAACGCTGAGCAAGCCAAAAAATACCTGAAGTCGATTCTCGATCGGGCAGAGACTGCGAATGTGAAGGTGACTGTCCATGCGGTTTCAAACTTCAATATTGCAGATGGGATTGTGCAAGCGGCGCAGGACTACGGTTGCGACATGATTTTTATCGGCAGCCATGGTCGCAGCGGACTGTCCCGCCTGTTGCTCGGGAGTGTGACAACCAAGGTGTTGGCGCTGACGCACATGCCAGTCTTGGTTTATCGCGTGAAAGACGATCCTAAGCCCGCGAAGTAACCCTTTGCCACAAAAAACCCCTTTGTTTATGTGGGAATGGGTAAGCGCGTGCGCCCGCATTTCGTGCCCGACTGGCTTATGATAGCGCTCACGCTGGGTTCAAGTGTGGCAGCCGTCGCTGCCCGTGAAGCCCGAGGAGAAATCACATGACAATTAAAGTCGGCGATCGAGTGCCCGATGCCACACTCACAGAGTTCATTGAAGTTGAAACGGCGGGCTGCACCGTTGGCCCCAACAATTTTCAGGTTGCGGATCTCGTCAAGGACAAAAAGATTTTAATGTTTGCGTTGCCCGGCGCCTTTACCCCGACTTGCTCGGCTAAACATGTACCAAGCTATGTCGAGCACGCCGCTGCGATTAAAGCGAAAGGCGTTGACGAGGTATGGTGCGTTGCAGTCAATGATGCGTTCGTGATGGGTGCTTGGGGTCGCGAGCAAAAGGTTGGTGCGAAGGTTCGTATGATGGGTGACGGTGCTGCGCAGTGGACAAAAGCGCTTGGTCTTGAGCTTGACCTCACTGCACGTGGCATGGGTGTTCGTTCACAACGTTATGCCGCATACATCGTTGACGGTGTCGTCAAGGTTCTGCATATCGAAGCTGCCGGCAAGTACGAAGTCAGCGACGCTGCCTCAATGCTCAAAGCAATCTAATTCGTTAGGTTGTAAAAAAATGCCACACGAGTAAGCTCGCTGTGGCATTTTTTATTGATCCGAAAAATGATGAATGGTTTTGTCAGTCAAAGCGCCATGTGACGCCTGCTTGTATACGGTTCGTATACGTCCCAGAACCGGAGAATACGCTACCGAAGTTAGCGGCGTAGCGCTGAAATGACAAACCGAGATCGAGCGTTTTGGCAGGCGAGTAAATTGCAGCCACCATGCCGTAATTAATCAAAGATTGATCGGCTACGACCGGATTTGTATTGATACCCGCATCTAACGCCAGCTTAAACTGAGGCGTCACACGCCATACCGGTGCGATAGAAAGGGAGTAGAGATTAGTTCGGTTGGGATCGTTACTGAAACCGACTGACTGATTCGTGTTGTAAGGAGCGCGCAGGTACGCAAGGTTCGCGTGTAACTCCGCTTCTTCCCAAAAATACGAAGCAATCGCAATCACGCCATAGTTAAGCGCTGCATTGCCGACACCATAGTTTTGCTGTGCGTTTGTCGCGGGAAGAATCACTTGTGGCTTAACTGCGAGATTCAATCCCGTTTCCCCGTCGCCGTAAAACCGCCATTTCACACCGAAAGAGTAATTGGTAACTGAAGAGAAACTGCCTTTGGGGCTACCGTAGTACGTTGCACCGACAAATGCGTCAAGCTCATCGGTGATGCCTCGCGTATACGTAAATGGCGCGGCTCGTACCGCACCCCCACCTTCATAATCGACGGCGGCGGTCGTTGGATCAATTTGCTCGCCCGCAGCGCCGTACTCTTTGGCAAAGCTGCCATACAGTTCGATTTGGTTCGTCTTATGTCCCACCGTACCTGCATCGTCGGTATTGAGCGGGGCGTAAGCATAAGAAAGTGGAGCGAGTGTCAGCGCAGCGAACGCACAAGCCGTCGTCCAAAGCGGGCGCAGGCGGTAAGTTGTGCGCTGAGTGTTCATCTATTTAGTCGACCTTAATGTTGGCCTGCTTAATCACACCGGCCCACTTCACGATCTCAGCATTGACAAACTTTGTCCATTCTTTCGCATCACGCGGATCAGGAATCGCACCGCGATCGATGATGCGTTTCTGGAAGTCAGGGTCGTTGACGAGCTTACGCACATCGGCACTAATCTTTTCCACAATCGCTGGTGGGGTGCCTGTTGGTGCAATCAAACCGCCCCAGCCGCTGCCTTCAAATCCAGGAAAGCCCAGCTCGGCAACGGTAGGGACATCAGGTAATTGCGGGACGCGTTTTTCGCTTGTCATCGCAATCGCTTTGATTTTTCCAGCTTTAATTTGTGGCAAGGCGGAGGCTAAGCTATCAACGGCGAGTGTAATTTGCCCGCCGAGCAAATCTGTCATCGCAGGACCGCTACCTTTGTACGCCACGCCGGTAAAGTCAATGCCAGCCGTGCTCTTGAAAAGCTCGCCCGTCAGGTGTTGCGAAGTGCCGATACCTGCATAGCCGACGTTTAACGCGTTTGGATTCTTCTTTGCACCAGCGATTAATTCGCCGAGCGTGTTGAAGGGCGACGAGGGGTGTGCAATGATCATTAAGGGCACGATAAACACGCCGTTAACCATCACAAAGTCTTTTTGTGGATCGTAGGGCAACTTTGGATACAGACTTGGGTTGACTCCGATCGAACCGCTTGTACCAAACGTTAGGGTGTAGCCATCATTCGGCGCAGTTTTGCCGGCGAGCATACCGGCGATGGTGCTTGCGCGGTTGTCAACGATGACTTGTTGGCCCCAAACCTTTGTTAGGCCGTCTGCCAATAAGCGTGCAACGATATCAGTCGCTTGTCCAGGAGGGAAAGGGACGATAATTTTGACGGGTTTGTTGGGGAAGTCGCCCTGAGCGTGCACACCGCCTGCGACAAGGAAGGCGAAACCGGTCAAAGCGGTCAGCAGTAGTTTTTTGATTAGCATTGTCATCCACCAGGTAGAAAAGTTATCGCGCACATCATGTTGTGCACGTCATTGGTGAGTATTAGGTTACCACTAGGTAGCCGTTTGCCGGCGTGACTGCACACGCCAAGGCTAAAATATTACTCGGATAGTACCTAGATAATGCTACCAAAATTGTAGATAATTGAGCGTATGACCGTATCAGTCCAAAAAGCCACTGTTTTTATTCGGAGCATGCCGTTTTGGGGCACTCAGCTCGTGTCCTATCCGGTGCTTTACCAAATGCGTCAGCTGTGGCCCAACTGTGAAATCACCGTGGTCGGAACGGATCCGTTGCATAAGTATTATGAGACCTTGCCTTGGGTTCAGCGCTATGTGAATGCGCAAGGGTTTGCTGAGCTACTTAAGGGTGTTAGCTCTGACACCGATCTGATGTTAGCCTTGCACTTCGCGAGTGAGCGCTACGGAGCAGTGGGTATTTTGCGTCGACCGGAGTATCGACTCGGTTTTAGTAATGCCCGCTTGACTGATTTCATTTGGAGCCATCGACATAAAAAAGATTGGTCTGAATACATGGCTCTATCAAACATGCGCTTACTTGGCGAGTTATCGCCGTTTGATCCCGAA
>CAIUZV010000291.1 GCA_903903735.1 uncultured beta proteobacterium
ATTTACGCAGTCCCTCCCACAGTCAGGCCTTCCATTTTGATCGTCGGCATTCCAACGCCCACAGGAACGCTCTGCCCTTCTTTGCCGCACGTGCCAACCCCACTGTCCAGGCTCATGTTGTTACCGATCATCTCAACACGATTCATGGCCTCGGGCCCGCTTCCAATCAACGTCGCGCCTTTGATCGGATAGGTAATACGACCGTTTTCGATCATGTAGGCTTCGGAGGCCGAGAATACGAACTTACCGCTCGTAATATCAACCTGTCCACCACCAAAATTGGCTGCGTAAATCCCTTTCTTAACTGAGGCAATAATCTCTTCAGGATCAGTCGGCCCAGACAACATAAAGGTGTTGGTCATACGGGGCATTGGTAGGTGTGCGAAAGACTCGCGGCGACCATTGCCTGTAGGCAGCGTTTTCATCAGACGCGCGTTGAGTGTGTCTTGCAAATAGCCGCGCAAAATTCCATCCTCGATCAGTACATTACGCTGCGTGGCGTTGCCTTCGTCGTCAACGTTCAGCGAACCGCGTCGTCCTTGCAGTGTGCCATCGTCTACAACCGTGACGCCTTTAGACGCGACGCGCTGTCCGACTCGACCAGAAAAAACACTGGAGCCCTTGCGATTGAAATCGCCTTCTAACCCATGCCCCACCGCTTCATGCAGCAAAATGCCGGGCCAACCTGCAGCCAGCACAACCGTCATCTCTCCGGCCGGTGCAGGTCGCGCATCGAGGCTCACCATCGCTTCATGCACGGCCTTCTCGACATAATCACGCAACACTTCATCTGTGAAATACATCAAACCGCTGCGGCCACCACCGCCTGCGTTACCACTCTCGCGACGACCGTTACGCTCGACGACGACCGACAACGATAATCTCACCAACGGACGAACATCGGCGGTTAACCGACCATCGCTCGCGGCGATCATGACAACGTCGTATTCCATCCCAAGACTCGCCATCACTTGCTTGACATGCGGATCGCGCGCGCACGCCATTTTTTCAACGCGCTCGAGTAACGCAACTTTTTCAGGTGCGCTCAGTGTCTGCAAAGGATCGACGGGCTGATAGAGATCGCGGCCAGTGGCGATCTTCCCTTCGTGGATCTTTGCTCGACCGGCCCCTTGGCGCGCAATAGTTCGCACCGCCCGCGCAGAAGATAGCAACGCTTCAGGCGACAACGCATCCGAATAAGCGAAGGCAGTTTTTTCTCCGGCGACTGCGCGCACGCCAACGCCTTGCGTGATTGAAAAACTTCCAGTTTTAACAATCCCTTCTTCAAGACTCCAGCCTTCGCTGCGCGTGTATTGGAAATACAGATCGGCGTAGTCGACCTTGTGTGTAAAAATTTCACTAATCGCACGCGCCATGTCTGACTCACTCAAACCCCAAGGGTCTAAGAGCAAGTTTTTGGCGGTCGCGAGCGACGCCAGTGCTGGATCAATCAATTTCATATTTCAAGCTATAAAACCCGGTGCGAAAGCGACGGCAAGGATTGCCGCACCTCTAGCAAACGGCTGGCCTCTATCGTACCGCTTACGACCCCAGCTTGCTCAGGTAAAACACTCAGGACTTCGCCCCACGGATCGATCAACATCGTGTGCCCCCAGGTGCGTCGGCCATTCTCGTGAACCCCGCCCTGCGCCGGGGCCAGAACATAGCACTGATTCTCAATTGCCCTTGCACGCAACAGGGTTTCCCAGTGTGCCTTGCCGGTCGTATACGTAAAGGCAGACGGAACCAATATCAGGTCCACCACCCCAAGTGCGCGATAGAACTCAGGGAACCGCAGGTCATAACAAATGGACAGGCCTAGATTGATCGCGGGCGTATCCACACGCTTGACCACGTCACCCGCAAGAATGCTGCGCGACTCGTCGTAACTTTCTTGCCCACGCGCAAAACTAAATAAATGCACTTTGTCGTAGCGTGCAATTTGTTCGCCCGCAGGGTTGTAAATCAGCTGAGTATTAAATACTCGGCCGGGGTCCGGAGTCACTAAGGGAATACTGCCGCTCGAGAGCCAAATATTATGTCGGCGAGCGGTTTCGGATAAAAACTCTTGTATCGGCCCATTACCCTCGGTTTCTGCGAGGACTAATTTATCAGTCTCTTTTTTTCCCATAAAGCAAAAATATTCAGGAAGCGCTACAAGCTGTGCCCCAGCCTCTGCAGCCTGAGCGATCAAAGCCCCCGCATCGGCCAAATTGCGGGCTAACGAGGCAGCCGAGACCATTTGTATCGCCGCCACTGAGAGTGAATCTTTCATATGCTTTCCAAATAAATAACAAACAATTAAGCCACATTATGCATACAACAAATAATTATTAATATAATTGGGTATAAAATACCTTATTGAATTGTCTGAATGCCCTTTATCGCCGCTTATCGCACAATTATTTTTATTATTCATAATACGTAAAAAAGGTTTAATTTATGGCACGCCAAAACTACGCTACCCTTCAAGCCAAAATAAATAAAGAGATTGAAAAGCTTCATAAACAAGCGCAATCGCTCCAGTCAAAACAGCGCAAACCTGTGATTTCCCAGATCGTGCGCTCTATGAAAGAGTACGAGATCTCGCCAGAAGAAATCGCAGCAGCCTTCGGTAAAGTCAAAACAAAAACAA
>CAIUZV010000292.1 GCA_903903735.1 uncultured beta proteobacterium
AGAATTTTTACAGGCTTTTGACCGACACCTTCCATCACATCCCAGGCGCGTTGCACCACTGCGGCATCCGTCCAGGGCGCACCGCATATTTCAACGACAGGCACAAGGTATGGCGGGTTAACCGGATGGGCAATCAAGCACCGTGCGCGCCCCGCTAGCTCTTTCGTAAAGGCAGAGGCGGGAATGCTAGACGTGGAGCTCGCCAAAACAGCCGTCGGCGCGGCAAGCGCATCCATCTTTGCGAAGATTTCCTTTTTCATGTCGAGCCGCTCCGGCAGACTCTCTTGTACGTATTGCGCATCAGCCAACGCCTCCTCTAACGTCGCCACACTCTTGATGCGCGCCGTCAGACCTGCCGGATCCGTAATTAGCCCAACAGCATGTAAGTCGGCTACTTGCTTTGCGATCAACGTCTGGGCATGCGTAACCGCCGCCGGGTCACCGTCCCACATGTTGACTTGATGCCCACCGCGCGCAAAAACGATCGCCCAAGCTTGGCCAACCAGGCCCGAACCTACGATTGCAATATTCATATCCATTCCTTGCTGAAGTCACTGGCGCATTGCGCTGCAACATTAAAGCGTGCTGAGTTAGAACAGCTTAACAAGTTACCTGATCGAGCACCAGCACATGCCCCGCATCTAACGGATGCGGGAGCACCGCCATCTCCAGACCAAAGGTCTTCTTGAGTGCCTGGGGCGTTAAGGCGAACTTCGGTGCACCCTGAGACTGGATACGCCCAGCTGCTAGCAGCACCAAACGATCGCACCACCGCGCGGCAAGATTAATATCGTGCAGCGCAACAAGCACACCGGCTTGATATTGCGCAGCGAATAGTCTCAGACACCGCATCAACTCAATCTGGTGTCGTGCATCCAAACTCGCAGCGGGTTCATCCAGAAGAATAAAAGGCTGCTCGCCGCTTGCGGCGATGGCTAAGCCTTGGACTAAGACGCGAGCAAGTTGTACCCGTTGCTGCTCACCGCCGGACAATGCCAAGTAATGCCGCGGTCCTAAACCGGTGATATCCGCCCAGCTCAGCGCCAGCAGCACCCACGCCTCGACGGCCGCAGGGCTAGCCTCAGCAAACGGGTAGGCCCCCATTTCGACAACTTCTGCCACCGTCATATCAAAGGCCAGGCTCGGCTTTTGTGGCAGCACCGCTCGCCGGCGAGACTGCTCTGTTATATCTAGCTCGGCCAAACTACGGCCCGAGAGTGTGATCTGGCCCGCAGCAGCAAGAATCTCACCGGCGATGGCGTCAATCAGCGTCGATTTCCCTGCACCGTTTTCACCCAATATGCCAACGACCTCCCCAGGCGCTACGGCAAGGCTGACGTCCTCGAGCACGAGACGCTCAGCACGTAATAGCCTCACCTCATGTAAGTTTATGGTCATGGGCACGCCATTATTGGTACGGTGTATTTGGTACTTTGCAATTTCACGCTATTTGGGTACAGTGGTTGTTATAAATTTGATGACGTATTTGGGCATAACAATTAACAAGCGGGAGACAAGCATGGCAACTGTAAATTTGAGTGTAAACGGCAAGTCACACAAAGTCGAAATTGAAGACGACACGCCGCTGCTTTACGCACTGCGAGATCATCTTGAGGTCAACGGACCTAAATTTGGCTGCGGACTCGGACAATGTGGTGCCTGTACGGTCGTTGTAGACGGGCAAGCCGTGCGTTCGTGCGTGACACCGACAACAGCCATGCAAGGCAAGAACATCACCACCCTTGAAGGTTTGGGAAGCTCAAAAAAACCTGGCAAATTGCAGCAAGCCTTCATTGATGAGCAGGCAGTGCAGTGCGGCTACTGCATCAATGGCATGATCATGACCGCTAGCGCGTTTCTCGCCACCAATAAAAATCCAACAGACGCGCAAATTAACGAGGCACTCGCTGGAAATCTGTGTCGTTGTGGCACCCATCAGCGGATTGTGGCGGCAGTCAAACGCTACATCGCTGCTGCCTGATCTCAACCCACAACTATTTATTCACAGGTGAACTCATGAACGCATTCACACGAC
>CAIUZV010000293.1 GCA_903903735.1 uncultured beta proteobacterium
CTCGCGTCGTACGATATTGACCGCCCCGACCGCACGCGCCTCTGGCGTCACCACATCACAGAGTCCAACCATACTTGTCTTGTGCGGCACAGTGACCACCATCCCACCGAAATTTTTCATACTGCGCAAGGCTTGAACGAGATCTCGCAAGCCAGCTGGCGGCACATGCATGGGGACGAGAACCCCGTCGGTGCCACGCCGGTCAAAGACCTTGCGCATCGTCTGCGGGGTTTTCACTTGCGCCACAGGATCAGCCACAATCCCATAGATTCGCGTGCTACCGGTAATTTCGATCATAATGTCTCACTATCCACATCTCGTTCGTGTTTTAAGTAGTGTACCCATGAACCGATTTAAACAACTGTTGGGCATGCTTGGCTTGCTGCTATGCCCAATTCTTTTGTGGGCGAACCCCGTGCAGCACCATACTTTTAAAACATCTGATGGCGTGCGTCTCCATTATCTCGAAGCCGGCAGCGGCCCGCAAACTATCGTCTTTATTCCTGGCTGGCTCATGCCCGCAGCGGTCTTCGAACAACAGTTGACTGGCCTATCGAATCAATATCGTGTCTTAGCGCTCGACCCACGCTCGCAAGGTCTTTCAGACCTCACGAAACTTTCGCATGCGCCAGCACGTCGCCTCAAAGACATGGACGAATTCCTGAGAGTTGCGAAGGTCAAAGAATATATCTTGGCGGGCTGGTCACTTGCGGTGCTTGAGTCCTTAGACTACGTTGCAAAATACGCACCAAAGGATCTGCGTGGACTCATCCTGATCGACAACTCGGTTGGCGAAGGTCGACCCCCTAAGGGTGGGAAATCTAATTTTCAACAGACGATGAATGACCCAAAAAAGCGCGAGCAATATATGCGCACATTCAGTCAGGATATTTATCGCCAAACCCCACCGCCCCTCATGGCGCAAGCCGTGCTCGATTCCGCGCTACGTGTGCCGGCGAACGTAGCGATACAGCTACGGAATCAACCCTACCCGCGCGAGTACTGGCGCGATACGCTTGAGAAGCAAAAGATTCCCGTCCTGTTTGCCGTGCGACCCTGGCTCAAAGAGCAGGCTGCCGCCCTTGAGCAGAAGCGTGCGGCCGAGCTCATCACCATCGCTATGTTTGATCAAGCCGGGCACGCACTGTTCGTGGATGAACCGGAGACTTTTAACGCGGCGGTGCGCACTTTCAGTCAGCGCGCCTTTGCACGACCGCACAATCCTCGTTAACGTCTAACGATCTGAACGCTCCGGCGCTCCGTCGTCTTGTTGTAGCTAAACGCGAAGGGCAAGGGCTTCACGTCCTTAGATTCCCGATAAGCCTGCGCGAGAGATTCTTGCTTTTTACGATTGAACAGCTCGTGCGGATACAAGAACCCTCCATACAAATCAACCGGTCCGATTTGAGCAAGGTTGGTGTAATTCAAACCGGTCTCATCTTGTATGACCATCGTGGCGTTTTCAACTAGGATATCTCTAAGCACCGCGAAATATGTTTCCTGTAATAAGTGTGAGGCCGCCTTTAACAAAACGGGGTGACGTGATTCTCGCGCAAGCCATGCTCGCGTCGAGGCGCTTTGACTTAGCGCGCCATCGGACAAATCCAAGCTCACATAATCCAACACGACGGGCTTGCCTGCCTTGCTCAGCTCAAGGCGAACCGACTTCCAGGGGCCGTTACCTTTGATGTAGTCGCCCGAAGCCTCATCGAATACGATTGGGTAAACCGCCTTAACGTCATACCCAGAGTACAAAGCGAACGTAATCAAAATCGTTGTGACACCGATCTGTGCGTGCTTATCGCGTAAGTCTTCGTTCAAGTCATCGGTACGAAAAAATGCCAGCCGACTGAACTTCATCCACTCGCGCATAAACTTCGCTTGAAAACTTTGCAGGCGCCCACTCGACATGTTTGCCACATCCGCAGGCTCACCAGCAGCCTGCATGGCAACCATCACAAAACGATCGGCTTGCGGGAACAGATGGGAGACCGTCACAAAATCTGGGCCAGAAAAAGGGTAAAACACCGTGCCGCCTGGCGCACGCCTGACCTCAGTCTTTGCCCAGTCAGACATCGGTTGACCGATCGTTTTTTGATAATAATCCCAGGCCCCATCGGCCTGAGCTTTTGACCCCGCACCAAAAAATGGAACACCTGCATTCGGCTGCGCTCCACCAACTAAATAGGATCCTTGCACGGTGTCGGCGACGGCCGTGGGTGCAGCGACTCCACCAAGCACGATGGTGGCCATCAAACCAACCGTTGTTTGCAACACGTGACGCAACACTCGTTTCATTTCTTACTCACCTTAAAAACAGATACATTAATGTGGATGATCCACGCTATTTTTTTATGTTTGTGACCGCTTCGTCACGATTCGACAATATGATACCCAGCACAATGAGGACCAGACCGATGTAATGGTAAGACTTCGGAAACTCACCCAACAACAGGACTGCAAGAATGGCAGCAAACACGGGCGTCAAATTTAAAAAGAACATCGGCAACTGTGAGCCCGTTAGCGCAACCGCCCGCTGCCAACAAATATAAGCTAACAGCGCGGGCCCAAGGGCCACGTACACCACCATTCCCAATGAGTGCATATCCCACTGCACGGGGGGATATCCTCCCCAGACCACTTCCGCCAACACCATCGGCACGGCAAACGCGAGGCCCCAAATCATCTGCAGCGCAAGCACACTATAGCCCGACATCGCTTTGGGCCGATCACGTAGCAGCCAGGTGTACACACTCCAGAGCGCAATCGCAAACAACATAAACAAATCGCCCGATACAAACGCGACGTGCGTCAGACTCTGGATTTCACCGCGCATGAGAACCCAAGCTACCCCGAGAATCGACAGCACGGCCCCCAGCGTCGCTGCGCGGCCAATATGCGCACCAAAGAAAGCGCGGCCTACTAGCAAGGTGAAAATTGGTCCCGCAGCAGTAATCAAGGCGATATTAATGGGACTAGATGTAATAAGCGCCAAGTACTGGAGCGCGTTGTAACAGGTGGTGCTTAAAAATCCGGTCGCTGCAAAGAGCTTCCAGTGCTGGCGCCCTAGGGACCAATCTGCTTTGAGCTGGGCAAAGATAAATGGCAGCAACACCGCCAGTGCAACCACCCAGCGCAAAAAATTGAGCGTTAGCGGAGGGATAGTTCCTGCGGCCATACGACCCACGATGGCGTTGCTGGCCCACATCAAGGGCGGCACAGTCAACACCAGTAGAGTGGTCCCGCGCATGATGTGCTGTGTCAGCCCGCTTGCAATACGGTTTTGCCACCCATGTAGGGGTGGAGCACCTCGGGAATCAGGATGCTCCCGTCGGCCTGCTGATAATTCTCAAGCACGGCCACAAGCGCGCGACCGACGGCCAGGCCCGAACCGTTCAGCGTATGTACAAACTCGGTCTTGCCTGCCGCCGTACGCGTACGCGCCTGCATACGACGAGCCTGAAAACTTTCGCAGTTCGAAACAGACGATATCTCTCGCCAAGCATTTTGTGCTGGCAACCACACTTCAAGATCGTAGGTCTTGGTCGCACCAAAGCCCATATCGCCCGTACAAAGCAACATCACACGATAAGGCAAACCAAGCAGCTGCAACACTTTCTCTGCATGCCCCGCCATATCCTCCAGCGCTTCATAGGACGCATCCGGTGCGACGATCTGCACCATCTCGACCTTGTCGAACTGGTGCTGACGAATCAAGCCACGCGTATCACGTCCGCCACTGCCGGCTTCCGAGCGGAAACAGGGTGTATGAGCTGTCAGACGAATAGGAAGATCTGCCGGAGGCACGATGGTGTCCCGTACAAAGCTGGTGAGTGTGATTTCCGAAGTCGAGATTAAATATTGATCTTCGCGAGCAACCACATTGCCCTGCTCGTCTAAGGTAGGCTCATCACCCCCGCGGGTGACCCAGAACATATCATTTTTAAACTTGGGTAACTGACCTGTACCCATCAGGGTCGAGGCATTCACAATGTAGGGCGTGTAACACTCGGTGTAGCCGTGGGTGCCGGTTTGCAAGTCCAGCATGAATTGCGCAAGGGCGCGATGCAGGCGCGCGATCGGTCCGCGCATAAAGCTAAATCTTGCGCCAGACAATTTAGCCGCCGTATCAAAATCTAGGCCAATCGTCTCACCAAGCGTGACGTGATCTCGCGGCTCAAAGGGCAAACGCTCGGGGTCTCCCGAGGCGTCCGCCTGAGGTACCCAGCGACGGACTTCGATATTCCCCTCACTGTCGGCACCTTGTGGAACGCTCTCGTGGGGCAAGTTAGGTATTGCCATCAACATGTCAGAGAGCTGCGACTGGATGTCAGCGAGATCTAGCTCGAGGGCCTTGAGCTTCGCAGGAAGGGCCTGCGACTCAGCTAGCACCGCCGACGCGTCTTCCCCCCGCGACTTCAACGCACCAATTTGTTTGGCTAACGCATTGCGCTGCGCTTGCAAGTTTTCAGTTTCGGTTTGCACTGACTTGCGACGCGACTCGAGCCCGTTGAACTGATCCATCGGGAAGGCAAAGCTTCTGGAGGACAAGCGACGAACAACGGCATCCAAATCTTTTCGCAACAAGGCAGGGTCAAGCATGATGTTTAGGCAATCAAGGCTAATGAAGCCAGTATTGTAAACGGCGCAGCAGCCAGGCGACTATGGCCAAGCAAGCCACGCTTGACGCCCAAATCACGAGTAACCAGAGCCATCGCTTCATCTGAATCTAATGGTAGTGATGCTTTGCTTGAACCTTGCCGCGAAAAACCCAATAGGCGTATGCGGTATAGAGCAAAATAACGGGAATCAATACCATTGCACCCACCAGCAGGAACCGCAAACTATTATCGGGCGCAGCAGCCTGCC
>CAIUZV010000294.1 GCA_903903735.1 uncultured beta proteobacterium
CCATTGTTCGTCGCTCAGGGCTTCGGGATGAAATCTAGCGGCCATCATCTCTTTGGACCAGGCAAGCGTACCTTCGTGACGCAAAAGAGTCTGCCATTGAGTCACGTTTTGTACGGCACCCCCTCTAAACGCGGCATTGCTCATGGTGAGCGTTTGAACGCGCCCAGGCGCTTTTAAAGCTGTTGCGAGTGCAATGGTGCCTCCAATCGACTCGCCAATTAAATGGAAATTCGCAGCCTCCACGCTGTCAGCCACCTGCAGCACATCTTGTGCCAGACTCTCGAGGGACCAACCATCTTGCTTGACAGCCGCAGCGGAGCGACCAAAGCCGCGCATATCAAACCTAGCGATTTTGTAGTGCGGGGCAAGAACTGTTAACCACTGCGACCAGAGTTCGTTGTTAGCGCCCACCCCATGATGAAAAACCAAGGTTTCTGCCTCGGCCTGGTGGGGCAGCGTCATGTCAATAAAATTGACATAGAGTCCATCAACGATTGTTTCGGTAAATCGCATACTTAGGCGTGTGAGTAAAGTGGACGCCCAGCGACGGGCATATCGGCCACTAAAATTGTGCCGGACTTCGACTCGGTGATGAAAAGTTGCTTGTTATCTTTGCCGCCGTACGCACAGTTTGTGACGAGCAGGCCTTCTGGTGAGTTAATGCGAAGCATCGGTTCACCAATTGCACTAAACAACCAAACTGCACCGAATAACACGTGACAGACGGCTAAGTTGCCGGCAGCATCGACCGCCATCCCGTCTGGCCCTGCGCCCCCCGACATTTGTATTCCAACGCCCACTTTGCTTGCAGTGCCATCATGCATGATCGGGACACGCCAGATGGCGTTGTCGCGCGTCACGCATAAGTAAACGATTTTCTCGTCTGCGCTCAATACCAGTCCGTTGGGGCTCGGCACATTGTTCAGTAGGCAATCGAGTTGCCCATTAGTGCGCAAACGATATAGGCGCCCACTCGGATCTTGCAAGCCTGTTTGACCCTGGTCGGTGAAATAGATATCGCCATTGCTAGCGAAGAACAGATCATTTAGGCCCCTGAAGCGTTGCAGGAGTGGGCGGTCAAAATGGGGCTCAATCTTTCCAGTCTTTGGGTCAAAGACCATTAGCCCGTTTTTATGATCGGTAATAAAGGCGCGCCCGTCTTTATGAAATTTCAGCCCGTTGGGTTCGCCGTCGTATTCGAGTTCGAGACTGATATCGCCGCTAGGTGAAATTTTGAACAGCCGACCAAACGGGATGTCGGTCACCCAAAGGTTGCCGCTGCGATCAAAAGAGGGACCTTCCAAGAAGCTTGGTAACTCTGCGCCATGAAATTGCACATCGGCGAAAGCGGATCGACGACCGGGTTGGCAGAACTTGTCGGGAAGGCGGGCAAATACCCGGGCCGTAATGGCTGGTGGTGCTGCAAACATGGTGTGTCTCCTTTTTATGGTTTTTTATACCATGCAGGAGCTGGCTAGCATCAGATGTTTGAGTGTCTAGGGCGGATCGCCGTACCGAAGGCTAGGAAAGTGGCGGAAGCGGTGAGATTCGAACTCACGGAGGGCGTGAACCCTCGCCGGTTTTCAAGACCGGTGCCTTAAACCGCTCGGCCACGCTTCCAGCAGGAAGGCCTGCATCATAAACGATTTACCGACTAGTTTCCTCCTAAGACCCTGACAGGATACAATGCTGGGTTATCAAGTCACGACACTCGAGCCCGACCTCATGAGTAACACCCGTACGCGCCTAGTCATGGGCAACTGGAAAATGCACGGCAATCTTGGCCAGAACGCCAAGCTGCTGGCTGCCCTGCGTGCCGCCCCGCGTTCGGCGTCCGGCACGCTAATGGCGGTGTGTGTGCCGTTTCCTTATTTGGCACAGGCTGCTGAGGCCTTGAAGGGCAGTGCGATGTCATGGGGTGCGCAGGACGTGAGCGCCCAAGCCCAGGGAGCCTTCACAGGTGAAGTGTCGGGCGCGATGCTGGCGGATTTCAGCTGTCGATGGGCCCTCGTGGGCCATTCTGAGCGTCGATCGCTGCATGGCGAAACCGACCAGTTGGTCGCTGACAAGGCAAAAGCCGCGCTTGCCAGAGGAATCACGCCAGTTGTTTGCGTGGGTGAATCCTTAGCGGAACGCGACGCAGGGC
>CAIUZV010000295.1 GCA_903903735.1 uncultured beta proteobacterium
CACCTTTTGGCCTTGACGCAAAGACAAGCCAAAATCACCCTGTATCGCATTCGTCAGGAAGTGATAGAACTGCACGACGACGGGGTCATTGAGTCCAAGCGACTGACGCAACTGTTCGCGCTCGGCCGGCGTACCCTCTTGCCCCAGCATGATCATGACTGGGTCCCCAACATACTGAAACAAAATGAAGGCGAGCAGTGCAACCGCCAGCATGACGCCAACGGCTTGGATCAACCGGCGCAAAATAAAAGCAAACATGGGTTCTCAGTTCAGAGGCAAAGTCATCCGACGCCCAGGCCACACGGATGTGCACCTAGGCGTCTAAGTGGATTACTTAATCGTGATGCGCTCAACAACCGGGCGATTGTTAGGCTGGTGAACGATTTCGATATTCTTCTTCATCGCCCAAGGAATCACTTGGTCATGCAGAGGAATCGTACCGAACTCTTTCGCATGGATTGCGAACGCCTCACGAATCATTGCGGTTCGCTTGGCATCATCCACTTCGGTCTTAACCGCATCAATCAGCGCATCAACTTTGGCATTGGAATAACCGCCATAGTTAAACGCACCGGCTGCGCCCTCACCCTTGCTACGAATCAAAGATTCAAGTGTGTAGTAGGCATCAAAAGTCGGGACGCCCCAGCCAAACAAATAGACACTGAAATCGCCATTGGCAATCTTCGGGAAGAAGGTCGCACGTGGCATCGTATTGAGCTTTACCTTCACGCCTGCGCGCGCCCACATTGCGACGACTGCCTGACAAATAGCTTCGTCGTTGATGTAGCGATTGTTAGGGCAGTCTAAAGTGAACTCGAGGTTATTCTCGTAGCCCGCTTCCTTGAGTAAGGCTTTCGCTTTCTCAACGTCATAAGGTACGCGCTTACCCATTGCATCCGAATAGCCGTGTACTTGTGGAGAAATCATGGCGCCTGTTGGCAAGGACATGCCACGCATCACCGACTTCTTAATCGCTTCTATGTCAATGGAGCGATAAAGCGCTTCGCGGACGCGTACATCTTGCATCGGGTTTTTACCCTTGATGTTGCTGTACTTGAGCTCTGGGCTTTTAACGTCCATTGCAAAGTAGATCGTACGGTTTTCGTTACCGTCGATGACTTTGACTTGTTTGCGTAAGCGATCCAAGTCTTGTGCAGGAGGATCCAACACAAAGTCAATCTCACCTGACAGCAACGCTGCCGTACGCGTCGCGTTTTGTTTGATCGGCGTGTAGATAATTTCCGTCACGTTTCCCGTCTTGGTGGGCTTACCCCACCAGTTCGGGTTCTCTGCGTAGGTCGTTTTGATGTCGACTTCACGAGTTTTCAGAATATAGGGCCCAGTGCCCATCGCATGACGCGCGGCGTAGCTTTCCTCTTTTTTATTAAAGTCTTGCGGCAAAGCAGCGTTGTTCTTCTCCGCCCAAGCTTTGCTCATGATGCCGAGCGAAGGTAGTTGGCGAAGCAACACGGGGTTGGGACCGGCTGTCGCGATTTCCACCGTCAGGGGATCGATTGCCTTTACGTCGCTAATACCGGCAACATAGGATTTAAATTGCGACGAAGGCGCCATTGCCCGCTTGATGGAAAACACAACGTCATCAGCCGTAAATGCCGAACCATCATGAAACTTTACATTGGGACGTAGCTTGAAGCGCCAAAGTGAAGGATTCACCTGCTCCCAAGAAACGGCCAGGGAGGGAACGACATCAAACTTATCGTTGTAGGCCAGCAAAGGGTCGTACACCCATAAGTTGGCGGCAATGTTCAGGCCTTCATTTTGGGAGTGCGGATCAAGGGTCAGAATATCGCCCTGGCTCGCCCATTTGAAGGTTTTGGCAGTTCCTACGGCTGGAAACAAAAAGGCTGCTGTTAAGGCAGCAGCGATAAGCGATCGACGCATGGCTCGGTCCTTAAGAAAAGTTCAGTAACGCGCTCAGTTTGCCCCATCCACTCAGGGGCGTCAACAATGAGCATATAACTACGGGTTTGCGCTTAGTTCAGCTAAGCGCTTAAACCGTCGCGACAGCCGTCGACGGAGACCCCACTGCACCAGGTAAGCGCAGGGGTGGTGCCGTCAACAAGAAACGATTACGCCCGTGTTCACGCAACCATTTGGCCAGGGGCGTGAGATAAAACATCTCACCCAAATGCACACCGAGCTTGAACAAGCAGTGCTCATGCAACGGCAAGGTCGCGCAACAACCCACGTGATCGACTGCGGGATAGTGTTCTACGGCGTAGTTATCTGCCATCAGCACGACCAACTGACTGTCGGTGATCCAGTTCAATAACTTCTTGTCACGCCCGTTCAGGGCTGCGCAGCTGGTCTCCAAGGTATGCAAGTCAGGCTTACCCTTCATATCCATCAGCATTTGTGCAAACCCGGTATGCAAGCACACCATGTCGCCAGGCTCGACCACCACCTTGTCTTGTTCCATCACCCGCATCAGTGTGTCGTAGCCAACGATCTCACGTTTGTTACCAAAATGCGCGTGGAAGTCGAGCATGACGCCCCGCCCCTGCACGCAAGACTCCGCCATGTTTTGAATGCCTAATGCCGTCGCATTCGAGGTCGAACGCTGATCGCCC
>CAIUZV010000296.1 GCA_903903735.1 uncultured beta proteobacterium
ACACTTGCACTATTCATCCCATTGACTGCAAACTCGAGCGAAACATCCCGAAATTTCTGGCCAGCAACATTGAGCGATTCTGCCTTGGGGATGACCGACAAGTTCACCCGATTATCCTTTTCTGTCGTCGTGCTCGTGAGAACGAAGTTCTCTGCCGTGAACGCCTTGGTGCTCACTTTGGAGATGCCAAGCGTTCCAGTGCCAATTCCTTTTTGTCTATCACTCACATCGGAATGCAGCTTGACACCTTGTACATCCAGCACATACTCGGCCGTACGCATCGTGAGGCGGTCTACTTTGAAATCTAATGCGAGTGTCTTGGCGCCCCAAGCAACATTCCCTGCAAGAGGGCTAAAGTCAAAAGTGTCCCGACCTTGCCGTACGGCAAGCTTGGGTAGGCTAAAACTCGACCGGGCGGCACCACCATAGGCAAGCTTGCCATGACCGTGCAGATCAAACTCCTGACCAAAAAAATCCTTGAGTGCTTGTGCACGCGGGCCAGCGGGTTTGACATGCCAGTCAAAGCGCATCGCAGAATCTGGCATCAACAAATTTGACACCTTATACGTCGCCTCAGCGGTATACAACGCGGCGCTATCCTTCGCCTCAGCGGTGACATCTGCAAACTGCAGGTCAAAAGAACCCGTTGCAGAAAAAAGCGATTGGTTGTGCTTGACGTTCACAATTCGCAGCGCGGCACCAGGCTTGTTGCGCTCGGTGATCGTCGCAACAAACTTTTCTGTGCTGCGTCCCACATAAATACTTGCTCCGAGCCAAACAGCGAGAAGCACAACAATCAAACCGCCTACTGCGGCAAAAAGCTTTTTCATTAGGTTATTCCAGTTAACAAAATTTAGTGTAAGTCTTATTTTCCAAACTCGAGCGATAGCTCGGCGGCACGCCGGTCTGCGGCGGCCATCGCTTGCGCGACTGTCGCACTAAACCCTTGCTGGGCAAAGACGTCGAGTGCAGCGGCTGTCGTGCCACCCTTCGAAGTCACACGCTCACGGAGCACGGAGGGCGATTCTGGCGACTGCTGTGCGAGCTTGGTTGCTCCGGCAAGGGTCGACAACGCCAAATCCCTGGACTGCTGCTCAGACAACCCGAGGGCCAGCCCCCCTTTGATGAGCGACTCGATAAAGAGAAAAACGTAAGCGGGCCCACTTCCGGAAAGCGCAGTCACCGCGTCAATCGCGCGATCGCTATCCACCCACACTACGTCGCCAACGGTCGAGAGTAAAGCGGTGGCTCGCTCGCGATCAGCAGCCGTCGTCGTCGAGGGTGCACTCATGCCCGTGACCCCCGCAGCAACAAGCGCAGGCGTGTTCGGCATACAACGCACAACATTTCCATAAGGCTTAGCCTCATCGCCAAGCCACTTTCCGAGGGACTCAATCGAAATACCCGCTGCGATACTAATCACCAACGTATTGGGCTGGAGCCAAGGACGGCATTGCAAGACCACCTCTCGCATCTGCTGGGGCTTGACGGCAAAAATCCAAACTTGGCGCTGCGCCAGTGCTTGATCGGGCGAAGCACACACGCTCACCGAGCGCGCACGCCACTGCTCTTGTAAGGCATCGAGCACCTCAACCACATGCACCTGCTCTGCAGGACAACCCTGGGCAAGCATGCCCGAGACGAGAGCGTTAGCCATATTGCCCCCGCCTATAAATGCCACTGAAGGAAATGTTGCCATCTTCATTCCAAAAATCAATCGATAATGAGCTGTAGTCCAATACCACCAAACACGGCAGCTCCGAACCACGTGTTGTGTAAAAAAGCCTTAAAACACGCCTGCCGATCACGTTCGCGTATCCAATAGACATGCAACGCAGCGATACAAGACGCGACAAGCAGACCGAGGTAGTACGGCCAATCATAATGCTGTATGCGGCCGACCAGACCCAGCAAGGCGATCGTCAGCAGATAACACCCTGCGACCAGCATGACATCATATCGACCAAAGGTGATCGCAGAAGTCTTCAGACCTAGCCGTATATCGTCAATGCGATCGACCATGGCATATTCCGTATCATACGCAATTGCCCAGCAAACGTTTGCGAGCAACATGACCCAGGCAACCATGGGGATGCTACCTTGTATTGCCGCAAAAGCCATTGGAATGCCAAAGCCAAAAGCGATACCCAAATAAGCCTGCGGAATGGCAAAAAACCGTTTAAAGAGCGGATACGTGATCGCGAGTATCGCCGCCACAACAGCTAATAAAATCGTCAGCCCGTTGAGGCACAGTACGAGCGCAAAGCTGAGCAAGCCTAAACCTGCAGCCACATATAACGCCTCCCGCGGTTTAATTAAACCAGCGGTCAACACACGATTCTCGGTGCGCGCCACATGACGATCGACGTCTCGATCGAAGTAATCATTGATGGCACATCCGGCAGAGCGCATCAAAAACGTACCGATCACAAAAATACACAAGACCACTGGATCCGGCCATCCCTCTGCGGCCACGAATAACCCCCAAAGTGTCGGCCATAGCAACAGCAGGACGCCAATTGGTTTATCAATACGCACGAGTTTTGCGTAAAGTGTGAGGCGCTCAAGCACGATGGGCAACACTCTTGGTGGTCGAGGGCTCAATCATATGCACATCATCCAATCCGCAATGCACGACCGCTTGAACCAAGGCGTCAATCGCCACCGTGCGTGGAAAACTTTTACGCCAAGCCAGTACGACACGACGATTTGGCACAGGCTTATCAAACTTAATGTATTTCAGTAATTTGCTGCTTCGATCGACAGAAGACACAGAACTCGCTGGCATCACCGTGATACCGATTCCCGCTGCTACCATGTGGCGGATGGTCTCAAGAGAGGATCCTTCAAAGGTACGTTGAATTCCTTCGCTTGCCGCAGCGAAACGAGACAGTTCGGGACATACTTCTAGGACTTGATCGCGAAAGCAATGTCCACTTCCTAGTAACAGCATATTTTGCTGCTTGAGATCTTCAGCCGAAATGGTCTTTCGGGTTGACCAAGGGTGATGCGCAGGAATGGCGACAACGAAATCTTCATCGTAAAGTGGCAGCACACTTAGTCCAGAATCAGGGAGTGGCAAGGCCATGATGGCACAGTCAATCTCACCCTGACGCAAGAGTTCTAACAAGCGCACCGTGAAGTTCTCTTGCAAAATCAATGGCATTTGCGGTGTACGCTCAATCTGTGTCGGCACCAATTTTGGCAACAAGTATGGGCCGATCGTATGAATCACGCCAACCCGTAGTACACCGGCAAGGGGATCGCGCCCTAAGCGTGCAAGTTCTTTAATACTGGCGCTCTCTTCTAACACTTTTTGCGCTTGCAACACGATCTGCAAACCAATGGTCGTGACCCCAATTTCCGTACCGCCGCGTTCAAAGAGTGTGACGCCCAATTCATCCTCGAGCTTCTTGATCGCGACAGACAAAGTGGGCTGGCTCACAAAACAGGCCTCTGCTGCACGACCAAAATGTTTCTCTCGAGATACCGCAACGATATACTTCAACTCAGTAAGGGTCATCGTGCTTCCATTATTTTGCTTGTCAAATAACTTAACTGCGCAGGTAATCTTCCTTGCCGCGCATCCAACGATCTAAATGCTTGCGTACCGTTTGTGGATCTGACTCACGTAACGCAACCGCTTGCTCTCGTGCCACAGCCACCAAACCGCCATCCTGCGCGAGATCCGCAAATTTGAGCAGAGACAGTCCAGACTGTCGGGCTCCTAAGAGTTCACCTGGTCCACGTAAATCTAAATCGCGCTGCGCGATCTCAAAACCGTCCTGTGTTTCATACATCGCACGCAGACGCTGGCGCGCCAGCATCGACAAAGGAGTTTGATACAGCAACACACAAACTGAGCGTTTAGCGCCACGCCCTACGCGACCTCTTAACTGATGCAATTGCGCGAGGCCAAAGCGCTCGGCGTGCTCGATAATCATCAGGGAAGCATTGGGCACATCGACACCCACTTCGATCACCGTGGTAGCAACCAACACATCGAGGAGGCCATCTCTGAAACTTTGCATCACCGCGGTTTTTTCAGAGGGCGTCAGACGACCATGAACTAATCCGATCCGCCTGGGACTGAGTGCCTGCGCTAGCTCAGCATACGTGTCGACTGCATTTTGCAAGTCTAGGGCCTCACTCTCTTCGATTAACGGGCACACCCAATAGGTTTGTTGACCTTCGTCGCAGGCCTGCGCGACATGCGCGATGATATCCATACGACGATCCGACGCAAACAGCTTCGTCACAATGGGCGTGCGTCCGGGAGGCAATTCGTCAATCGATGACACCTCAAGATCTGCGTAAAAAGTCATCGCAAGTGTGCGCGGTATCGGTGTCGCGCTCATGGTGAGTTGATGCGGGATCATGTCAGGTTCTGGAACCATTGAGGACCCGGACGCGCCGTCCTCACCTTTGCGCGACAGGGAAAGACGTTGCCCCACGCCAAAGCGATGTTGCTCATCCACAATCACCAATCCCAGCAAATTGAAATCAACCCCTTCCTGAATCAACGCTTGTGTACCGACCACAAGCTGCGCTTGACCAGATCGAATCGCCTCAAGCGATTCACGCTTGGCCTTCAATGGCATGCTCCCTGCCAACCAACATACCTTGACTCCAAGGGGCTCAAACCAAGACTGTATTTTCACAAAATGCTGCTCAGCCAGTAGCTCAGTGGGTGCCATCAACGCGACTTGTACCCCATGCGAGATTGCACGCAGCGCCGCAAGAGCGGCCACGATAGTTTTACCGCTCCCGACGTCGCCCTGAAGCAAGCGGTACATCGGAAACGAGCGACTCAGATCCGTTTCGATTTCATGTAGGACACGCGCTTGCGCTGCGGTTAACGCAAACGGCAAACTCTGTCGCAACCGCTCTGATAAGGACGGCTGATGCGCCGTGGATACGACGGGCCCCAATGGACGCGCACGCTTCACTTGCCGCTGGTCTCTCGCTGCAGCGAGCGACAACTGTTGGGCTAATAACTCATCAAACTTTATGCGGGTCCACGCGGGATGGGTATGCTCGAGCAAGCCAGTAGGATCTAGATCTGCGCGTGGAGTATGAATCGTTTGCAGAGCTTCGCGCAATTCCATCAACCCAAGTTGGGATCTGACGCTCGGTGACAATGTGTCACGCAAATCGACTGTGGCTAAGGCAGCAGCGATCGCTTTGCGCAAGCTCGCTTGAGATAGCCCGTCGGTTGTGGGATACACGGGAGTCAGCGCCGTCGAGAGTGGCGCGCCCGCAACGCTTAATCTTGGGTGCACCATTTCAAATCCGTGACGAACGCCACGGACTTCTCCCCGCACACGCCAACGTTTGCCTGGCTGCATTTGGGATTGCTGGCTCGGATAAAAAGTCAACCACCGTAAGTTGATTTCTCCGGACTCATCACGCAGGACCGCTGTCAATTGACGTCGAGGTTTAAGAATAATCTCGCTACGCACAACCTCGCCTTCAACCTGCGCAGTCATGCCCGGTCGTATCGACTCAATTTCCATGATTGCAGTCTCGTCCTCGTAGCGCAACGGGAGATGCAAGACGAAATCTTCGGCGCTGATCAGTCCCAAGCGAGCAAACTTGGACTCCAAGCTAATGGCTGGAGTCTTCGCACTAGAGCGCTTGGCTGCGGGACGGGTGCTCACGTGAGTGCGACCACAAAGTCGGGTTCGCTTAGACGACGATGATCGCTTCGATCTCGAACTGCGCGCCCTTAGGAAGGCTAGAAACGCCGACGGTTGAGCGTGCCGGATAAGGCTGTGGCAGACGCTCAGCCATCAACGCATTCACAATACCAAACTGGCCAAGGTCAGTTAGGAACAAGTTTAGTTTGACGATGTGTTCAAGCTTTCCACCCGCGGCTTCGATGACAGCCTGCATATTTGAAAATGCTTGATTAACCTGATCTTCAAACTTTTCAGAGATCATCTCGCCCGATGCGGGAACCAAACCAATCTGACCTGATAAAAACACCATCTTGCCCGAAGGTGCCTGCACCGCTTGGGAATACGGGCCAACTGCAGCAGGGGCTTTGGCTGTGTGGATGACTTGTTTGGACATGGCAGAACTCCGCAATTAAGCTATTGATATGGCAAAAACAATAGTTTAATCCGATTGAATCAGAAAGTCCTTACACACGCCCTAAACAACCTATCCTTAAGCAATCACATCCGCGGCGCCCGCATCCATACCAAGCTCACGCAACTTACGTGTGATGGTGTTTCTACCCATTCCCAAGCGCGCTGCCGCCTCGACCCGCCTGCCGCGACACACCTCAAGCGAAGACTGCAAGATGGTCCGCTCAAATTGCTGGGTTAACACGGACCATACCTCTGGATCAGAGCGCGATAGACGCTGCGTCGCATCAAGCGCGAGCAGTTGCTGCCAGCTTTGCTGCTGCGTGCTCGCGCCGACTGACACCGTGTTGGTCGAACTAGGCAGTTGTGTGGCGCGTACCTCTGGGGGCAAATCAGCCACACCAACGGTCTGCCCTGGAGCCATCACCGTCAACCAGTGACAAAAATTCTCGAGCTGCCGGACGTTACCTGGAAAATCGAATTGCGCGAGCATCTGCAGCGCCGCCTCAGAAATACGCTTAACTGGCACACCTACGCCTCGCGCGGATAAGGCAAGGAAATGTTTAGCAAGCTCTGGCAGATCCTCGCGGCGCTCACGCAACGGTGGTAGTCGCAGCCGAATGACATTTAAACGATGGAATAAGTCCTCGCGGAACTTGCCTTCACGCACCCGATCTTCCAAAGGCTGGTGTGTCGCCGCGACGATTCTCACATCGACTCTCACGGGCTGTGCACCTCCCACCCGATAAAACGTACCGTCCGACAGCACGCGCAGCAATCGCGTCTGTAACTCGAACGGCATATCGCCAATTTCATCTAGAAAAAGCGTTCCGCCGCTGGCCTCTTCGAACCGCCCTCGTCGCAGAGCGTTCGCGCCGGTAAACGCACCACGTTCGTGACCAAACAACTCAGCTTCGAGCAGGTCTCTTGGGATGGCGGCGGTGTTCAAGGCGATGAAAGGGCCCTTAGCCCGCGCGCCATGGCTATGCAGAGCATGGGCAACCAATTCTTTACCTGTACCGGACTCGCCAGTAATCAGCACCGTGACGTTAGACTGCGCAAGTCGTCCGATTGCCCGAAAAACCTCTTGCATCGCCACCGAGGACGATTGCGTGAGGATGCCCTTGTCCTTGGACATATCCGAGCGCCCTACGCCCGCCGAAGCCTCTTGAGCTTCCGGCTCCTGCATCGCGCGCGCGATGAGTGCAACGGCCTCATTGATATCGAAGGGCTTCGCAAGATAATCGAAGGCCCCGCCCTGAAACGCCGTTACAGTGCTATCAAGGTCGCTAAACGCTGTCATGATGATCACCGGCAACGTGGGATACTTTTCCTTGACGTGCTTTAACAGTTCAAACCCATCTGTGCCAGGCATGCGAATGTCTGAAATCAGTACGGCGGGTGTCTCCACCCGCAACGCCGCCGATACGTCGTTTGCGCTGACAAAACTTCTCGTGGCCATCCCAGCACGGCTCAGCGCTTTCTCTAACACCCAGCGAATGGCCTGGTCATCATCTACGATCCAGACAGGTTTCATAACGACTCCATAGGTAGCATCAGTCGAAACTCGGTGTGTCCGGGCTCCGAGTCAAATTCAATTACGCCACCGTGCTGCTGAACGAAGTCCTGCGCGAGGCTCAGGCCAAGGCCTGTCCCGCCGTCACGTCCCGTCACGAGTGGATGAAAAATTCGGTCTTGAATTGTCTCGGGCACACCTGGTCCATTGTCTATTACCGATACGACAACAGCCATGCGATGTTGTTTATGTCGCAATAAAACTTGACGCGCGACTCGCGTCTTGATCGTAATGTGTGGCGACGCGATCTGCGCTGATCCTGTCAGCACCTGCGCCGCATTGCGCACCACATTTAAAAGTGCTTGCATCAGTCTGGCAGAATCCGCACGAAACTCTGGCATCGACGCATCGTAATCACGCTGCAACACGACGCTACGAAACTCCGCGCGTATCAGCGCACAGACACGCTCGCAGACCTCATGAATATTGACGGACTGCCACTGCACAGGCATGCGCTGTGGTGCCGCCAAGCGGTCTACCAGAGCCTGAAGACGATCAGCCTCGGCGATAATGACCTGCGTGTATTCCTGCAAAGCTGGATCGGGCAACTCCGACTCAAGCAGCTGCGCAGCGCCTCGCAACCCACCCAGCGGATTCTTAACTTCATGCGCGAGGTTTCGCAACAGCTCGTGTTGCGTTTCAATTTCATCAACCAAGCGAATGCTGCGATCCACGAGCACACGCTGCTCAATATCTTTGACTTCGATCAGTGCTGACCACGCGCGACCAACGAGCGCAATCGATGTCACACCGACCTCAACAGAGTCGGCACCGCGGCGGGTCCGTGCAAACTGACGACAGTCGTCCACCTCACCGGCACACGCTTGCCTAAAAGACTGCTCTAGCGCGGTATCGCGTTCAAACAAAAGGGCGGCCGGCAACCCAATTAGGGTGCGCCGGGACCGCCCAAACATCACTTCCGCCGCCGCATTAGCCTGTGCGACTTCGCCGTTCCGGTTCAACAACAGAACCGTTGTGGCGAGTAGGTCGAAGGCTTCAACGGAGTTCATGGGTATCAGGCCGGGAGGCCCGACCCCAAGATTGTCGGCAGGTTAGAGACTGTAGTAAAGGTCAAACTCAACAGGGTGTGTCGTCATGCGCAGACGGTTGACTTCTTGCATCTTCAAATCCACATACGCATCAAGCATCTCGTTGGTGAACACGCCGCCACGGGTCAGGAACTCGCGGTCTTTGTTCAATTCCTCAAGCGCTTGCTCGAGCGAGCTGCACACTGTTGGGATCTTTGCATCCTCTTCAGGTGGCAAATCGTACAGGTTTTTGTCTGCTGGATCGCCAGGGTGAATCTTATTCTGCACACCATCCAGACCCGCCATCATCAAGGCCGAGAAAGCCAAGTATGGGTTGGCCAGTGGATCGGGGAAGCGCGCTTCGATACGGCGACCCTTGGGATTCGCAACATAAGGAATACGAATTGAAGCAGAACGGTTACGCGCAGAGTAAGCGAGCTTAACGGGCGCTTCGTAATGTGGCACCAAGCGCTTGTAGGAGTTCGTGCCTGGATTGGTGATTGCATTCAGTGCGCGCGCATGCTTGATGATGCCGCCGATGTAATACAGCGCAAACTCAGACAAACCGGCATAGCCGTTGCCTGCGAACAAGTTCTGGCCGTCTTTCCAGATCGACTGGTGCACATGCATACCGGAGCCGTTGTCACCCACGATTGGCTTGGGCATGAAGGTTGCAGTCTTGCCATAAGCGTGCGCGACGTTATGAACGATGTACTTGAGGATCTGGTTCCAGTCCGCGCGCGTCACGAGCGTACTGAAGCGAGTACCGATTTCGAGCTGACCTGCGCCCGCCACTTCGTGATGATGTACTTCAACAGGAATACCTGCTTCTTCGAGCAACAAGCACATCTCGGAACGCATGTCCTGCATTGAATCAACAGGAGGAACGGGGAAGTAGCCGCCCTTGACTTTAGGACGGTGCGCTAAGTTACCACCTTCAAATTCCATGCCAGTTGACCAGGAGCCTTCTTCGGACTTGATCTTGACGTGGCAGCCAGACATATCGTCGCCCCAGGTCACGCCATCAAAAACGAAGAACTCTGGCTCAGGACCAAAATACGCGGTGTCGCCCAAGCCGCTGGACTTCAAGTAGGCTTCTGCGCGCTTGGCCAACGAGCGTGGATCGCGCTCGTAGCCTTTCATATCAGTCGGCTCGACGACGTCGCAAGTCAAGATCATGGTCGACTCTTCACGGAACGGGTCCATGTGTGCCGTAGCCGGATCAGGAATCAACAACATGTCTGAAGCTTCAATGCCTTTCCACCCGGCGATCGACGAGCCGTCAAAGGCATGGCCGTCTTTAAACTTCTCTTCGCCCATTTGGCTAACAGGCACAGAGACGTGCTGCTCTTTGCCCATGGTGTCCGTAAAACGGAAGTCAACAAATTTGACTTCGTCTTCGGCAATCTTCTTCAGAACATCTTTAGAGGTGGTCATTATTGACTCCGGATATGAATTAGCAGGAATGACTGACTAACTTATATATTGCTTGGAACTAGCTCGCTATTTTACCTTGACAGACACGAAGCAAGTTCTGTGCCAGCATGAACGCGGTCAGG
>CAIUZV010000297.1 GCA_903903735.1 uncultured beta proteobacterium
TGAATTTGTTGCTTTTTTGGCAATTTTTTAGAGAAAACTGCAAAATCAGGGACTTATCAGTAGAAATGCCTGTTTTTCTGTTTGACTCAAGCATGCTTCGCCTCTACACTCGAGTGGCAAGATTCTCAAGCGACGCGGTTTTTGTACCTAGGCTGTCGCCCTTAGTGGTAATCAGTGGTGTCTATCCCTTCCTTGATCATCTAGCACGTTGGGCGTTTTTGCCCTTTTTTTATCTATCAAGGAAGTTCGAAATGGCAACTGGTGTCGTGAAGTGGTTCAACGCTGAAAAAGGTTATGGTTTCATCATGCCTGATGGTGGCGGCAAAGATTTGTTCGCTCACTATTCTGAAATTCGTTCGAGTGGTTACAAGACTCTCGAAGAGAACCAGAAAGTCAGCTTTGAAATCGGTCAGGGCGCCAAAGGCCCGAGCGCAACCAATATTCAAGTGCTGTAATACTTAACCGATCGGTCTGCAATATGCAGACGGTTGGAAGTAGAAGCCCTGTGTCGCGAAAGTGATGCGGGGCTTTTTTTAACCTCTATCTTGGTGAGTGCATATGTCAAGCTTGGCTAGTGTTCAAGAAATAATTTCCCGCCGATCCCAAAAGCTTGTGCAGGCTCCGGGTCCGAGTGCTGTACAAATCGACACGCTGCTCAAGGCAGCTGTGTGTGCGCCTGATCACTCTGCATTGCGCGCCTGGCGCTTTGCACTCATTCATCGCGAGAATATTGATACGTTCGCTGACCTCGCGATTGCAGCCACGCGTCGCTCGGGTCGAGAGGTGACGCCACAGAAAGAACAGAACACGCGCAAGTGGTTGTCGACAGTGCCACTTTTGATTGGGATGGCCTACAAGATCTCCCACAACAATGAGAAGGTCCCTGAGATTGAGCAAACCTTATCGATGGGTGCGGCTGCCATGAACATACAGAACGCCGCACATATGATGGGTTTTTCTAGTTACTGGAGCACCGGATTAGGCAGTTATACCGATGAAGTGCCTGAGGCGCTTGGTTTCGATCCGCTTGACTATCGCTTCGTGGGCTTTCTTGCCATTGGTACGCCTATTAGTCCGGCAGCCCCCGCGCAGCGGCCCTCACCTGAAACGTTGACGACGACTTGGCGTCCTAACTAAGTGCACTAGTCAAGACGTAGGCTTCTCAAGCGTAAGGCATTGGCCACCACAAATACGCTTGAGCAAGCCATCGCTCCTGCAGCAAACGCTGGAGAGAGCTGAATGCCAAAGCTGGGATATAAAACCCCGGCAGCAATTGGCACGAGGGCTGCGTTATACGCAAAAGCCCAAAAGAGATTCTGATGAATATTTGTCAATGTTGCGCGTGAGAGCTTCATCGCATTGAGAAGCCCATTGAGATTGTCGGAGATCAATACGACACTCGCAGATTCAATGGCTACGTCCGTGCCGGTGCCGATCGCGATCCCTACATCAGCACCCGCCAGGGCAGGGGCATCGTTAATACCATCGCCCACATAGGCAACGATCTGATTCGCCTTCTGCATACGTTGCAAGCATTCGACCTTCCCTGCAGGCAATACATTTGCTTGGACCTCATCAATTCCAAGTGCGTCTGCGACGGCACGGGCCGTGAGTGGATGATCTCCTGTGATCATCGCCGTGCGAATGCCTGCTGCGGCGATCGCCTGTATGGCTGATCGGGCCGTCGGCTTAATTGGATCGGCGAGGCCAGCGATCGCCACAAGCACACCATCGATCGCGATAAGAATCGGCGTCTTAGCAGAGAGTCCCCACTGATTCATCCGTTCTTGCTGGCTGAGTACATCAATACCCCGTTCGTTCATGTATCGTGCCGAACCCGCGGATACCCAATGCCCGTCGACCCGTGCCATGGCGCCTGAGCCAGTTTCTGTTTGGAACTCTGTTGCCACGGGAATGCTTAACGCACGCGCGTTCGCCGCTTGAACAAAGGCACGTGCGATCGGATGCTCAGAGTGCGACTGCATGGCTGCAGTCCAACTGAGCACGGTGTTATAGGAATACGTTGTTTCGATAATTTCAAACTCTGTCACTTCCGGCTTTCCGGCTGTTAAGGTTCCAGTTTTATCGAAAGCGATCGTTGTGACATCGGCTAAACGTTGTAGTGCATAACCTTGTCTAAAGAGAATGCCTGCTTGCGCGGCTCGACCTGTACCGACCATCACTGAAGTCGGGGTCGCTAGGCCCATGGCACAGGGGCAAGCAATAATCAATACTGCGACAGCCGATGCCAGTGCGTGCGTCAAGAGTGGCTCAGGTCCAAGCAAGTACCATAACAAAAAAGTTAAGGCGGCACACAGCAGGATGACTGGCACAAACCAAGCGGTGATTTTATCCACGACGCCCTGGATTGGCAGCTTGGTGCCTTGTGCCGTTTGCACCATTCGGATGATTTGTGCGAGCACGGTATTTCGTCCCGTATGGGTCGCCCTGAAGGTAAAGCTGCGCGTCGTGTTCAGGGTGCCGCCCGTGACACGATCTCCCGGTTTTTTTTCTGATGCGATGGGTTCGCCTGTGATCATCGATTCGTCAATATAGGGGGTGCCTTCGGTCACAATCCCATCTGTCGCCAGCCGCTCCCCAGGGCGCACGAGTAAGTAGTCGCCGGGTGTAATCGTATCGATTGAGCAATCTATAATTTCTGCGTTGGGCATGACGAGGTGAGCGGTGCGCGGCTGTAATCCGATCAGGTGTTGAATCGCATCGCCCGTTCGACCTTTAGCTCTTGCCTCAAGCCAGCGGCCAAGAAGAATGAGTGTGATGATGACTGCGGCAGCTTCAAAATAAACGAAACGCGCGTTGACAGGTAGCCACTGGGGCACGACGGTGGCCACGAGTGAATACAGCCAAGCGCTGCCAGACCCTAACGCGACCAGAGAGTTCATCTCGGGAGTTCGATGCCAGAGCGCAGGCAATCCTTTGATGAAAAAGCTGCGCCCCGGGCCTAGGATGACGAGAGTCGTCAGTACTGCCTGAAGCCACCAGCTAAGCTGCATGCCGATCGTGTGTTGGATGAAGTGATGCAGGTCGCTCGACGCATGCGCCCCCATTTCAAGTAAAAATACCGGCAGGGTCAATGCGAGCGCTAGCAGCAGGTCACGTTTCAATACGCGTTGTTCAAGTGCGCGTTGTTCGATCAGTATGTCGTCGTCGAATGCGTCCTCTGCGACGGCGGTGGCGGGATATCCCGCACGCGTTGCGGCCTCAATTGCATCTAACGCGATAGTGTTTGGTTCGTTGCGGTCTCGCGCGAGGGTAAGCGTGGCCCGTTGCGTGGCCAAATTCACCTGAGCGCGATCGATACCGGGGACCTTTGCAAGAGCTTTCTCCACACGAAGTACGCAGGAGGCGCAGGTCATGCCTTCGATATCAAGTTCGAGCGAGATCGGAGAATCCGTTTTATTGACAGCTTTTTCAGCCATAATGAGCATCGATTACCAAGTGGAGCTGAGATGATAAAACTTAACGTACCGGATATGACCTGCGGACATTGCGTTAAATCAATTACTTCTGCAATTCAAAGCAAATACGGCTCGGCGAGTGTCGTTTGTGATCTAGCGAGCAAAACGGTTGAAATTGAAATGGGCCCCAGCGCTAAAGAACTGCAAGATACTATCCAAGAAGCCGGCTACAGCTCAACGCTGAGTTAGTTCGATAAGCTGTCTTAAGTCTGCAAGGACAACATCAACTTTTTCAGTGTCTGAAGCAAGCAGGCGCGCTCGACCAAAGCGGTCAAAGATGAAGACACCTCGGCTATGCGTCACGTCATACACGTCGGCGTTGTCACCGGGTTTGGGTTTTTCAATCTGGTAGGCGACGCGGTAACGTCTTGCGAGTTCGGCAACTTGTTTTTCGTTGCCGGTTAAACCGATTGCGCTACTGCTAAATGCTTTGACGTAGGCTTGCAGTATGTCGGGGGTGTCGCGATGGGGATCAACGCTGATGAAAACGATTTTTACGTCTTTCGCGCGATCGCCTAACTGATTCACAATTTCAGTGAGTTGAGCCATCGTCGTCGGGCAAATATCTGGGCAACTTGCGTAGCCAAAAAACATTAGTACGGTTTGGCCGGCAAAATCTTTCTCAGTTACCGTTTTGTCACCGGCACCTTGTAGAGAAAAACGCAGATTAGGTAAATGGCCACTGACGTCATACAAAGACCATTTCACATTTGAGTCTGTACAGGCTGCAAGTGTGAATAGAGAAACCACGATGCTCGCTTGCGCAATGCGCCGCAGGAAAGTCAACCACGCAATCATCGGATTGGTCCTAGGGTTAGGCTTGCACAAAAGCAGGCGTCATCCCATGATGTCGCAGTAGGGCGTCAAGCTCTGGCTCACGCCCTCTGAAAACTCTGAAAGACTCCGCTGCGGGTCGCGCACCACCAACAGCCAAGACTTCGCGTCTAAAGCGCAACCCTGTTTCAGCATCTAATGTGCTGACACTGATGGAGCTGCCGGCGGAGGCTCTGCTCGCAGCCTCCTCAAAGGCCCCGTAGGCGTCAGAAGAAAGTACCTCGGCCCACTTGTAGCTGTAGTATCCCGCGCCGTAGCCGCCCGCGAAGAGATGCGAGAAGCTGTGAGGAAATCTATGCCATGCCGGAGGGTTGAGTACGGCCACCTCTTTGCGCACGTCAGCTAGCTGGGACATAACCTCTGCGATCGAAAGACCGAGGTGTTGCTGGTGAATCAGGACATCAAAGAGCGAAAACTCAACCTGTCGCACGGTTTGCATGCCGCTTTGAAAATTCTTGGCTGCAGTCATTTTGTCATACAGGGATCTTGGGATGGGGGAGCCTGTCTCGACATGCGCACTTAAGCTTTGCAGAACAGTCCAGTCCCAACAGAAGTTTTCCATAAACTGCGATGGCAGCTCGATGGCATCCCACTCAACGCTCGAGAAGGCCGACACGCCAAGCTCGTCCACCTCTGAA
>CAIUZV010000298.1 GCA_903903735.1 uncultured beta proteobacterium
AGGCGGTAGCCACTGCAGAGAACAAGGCGCCATCAAGGTCGAGGCGTTGGTTGCCTTCCTCGTTAAGCTCAACGAGCGAGAGCTGCTCTTTAATTTCGTCCTTGATTTTTTTGACTTCAGCGTTCAGCTCGTCAATCTGAGCCAAGAGGGCGCCGAGCACGTCGACGCTAGAGAGTTGCAGTGCAGACAACTCGAGGGTGGTAATTGCGTTCATGTCACTTTCCTTTTCAATGTCCGATCACTTGACCGTAATGTAATATTAAATTAAACGAATGGGGCGTGTCAACACCTTAATGCAAATTATTTTCTAGGTGTTTACCCTTACTGTTGTTTTTTAGCTAAACAGTCTGCCCAGCGTTATGTTTAAGGCGTCAATCTCATCCATCTTTTTAATCCGCCACAGGGCCTTAGTGCCATGCCAGCCAATGGCCCCTCTGTGGCACTCAACGCACAAAGCAATGCAAGTGTACTGACTATGCTGCCTGTAGTGATGCGCCTCACTGGGGCCTTCTGCGTCGCACAGACTGCAAGGCAGCTCCTTGACGTTTGCAAGGTGCCTGCGTTCTTTGGCGTTCAGTTTGTTGTTCATGCCACGCTCATCTCATAGATTGAATTGCGGATGGCCTCGAGGGCGCTGGCCTTCTCTTTAATGATCTTGTGATAATTCGAGCGCTGCACGTCTAGCAACATCTCGTACTCATCATCCGCAAGCATAGCCACCTTCTCGTTTAGCTCGGCGCCGTCTTTGACGATCTGAAACGGATCGATATTAAAACCGCTTTTCTCAATCGTCAGCTTACAGCGTGCATCATAGAACAGCAGCGTGTTATGCATCACGCACTCATAGAAACGGTTAGCCATGAAGGCATAGTTCGAGTGAGTGTGCTCGTCCTCGAGATACAGGCTGTAGCGATAGTCGTACAGTCGCAAACCAAATGGCTCAAACAGATCGACCTCTTTCTCATACCACTGCAGCTTTTCAATAAACTTGGCCTTGATGCCAGCGGCCTGATACTTCAAGTGATTCTTTCTTGACGAGCTGACAAACAGATTAGCGCTGTTGTAGTCGAGCATGTCTTTAATGCGGTGCTTTCTAAACGTGCCGTAGTAGACGACATCATTCGAGCGCTTTACGCTTGCAGTGTCGTTGAAAGTAATCTCATCAAATATTAATGCGTTGAGGTTGACGGTATGCCACTCATCAATCCAGTCATTCAATTTCTTTTCGTTAATGTTCTTGCCCAGTATCCAGTGCCGATAGCCAGAGCGTGGGTTGTTGCAGATCATGTTGTACGGACGGTTGTACTTCAACAGCCACTTGCGCAGCAGTATGTTGTCCTCAACGTCGTGGTCGTTGATCAACCAAAACATCTTGGCCTCGTTGTTTGCAACGAGAATATCCAAGTAGGCGTTGTACTTCATGTAAGGCGACGCATAGGCACAGATGATCACGTCGTACTGTTTATCAATCACGCTGGGGATCTGCGACACATGACTGATCAAGTCGGCGCCCAGATAGTCTGCAATGATCTGCGAGTTCTTGACGTGCACGATTGACGACGGTGCATTGCGGTCGATTACCTTCTCACACGATTCAATAATTAAAATGTTCATAGTGCCATCTTGTCAGTCATACGGTTGTTGGCTTGTTCCGTGCGCCACACTTCTACTCTGGCCTGCGCTGCAATCAGATCCCAGCGTAGCGCCTCTTCTATCTGCACTGCCTCACGCAGCCCCTCGAGTAGCGCTATGTACTCAGGGTCAGCATAGGCCTCACGTTCTTGGGCACCGATTGTTGTCTCCATGGATCTCTTCATGCAGATGGCTTTGAGTGACTTGCGATACTCTTCCATATAAATTCTATTGGCCTTCGCTGCGCTAAATTTCTTTGCGTTCTTAATGATGTAATCAATCGCCTTGTGTGGATCTCTCTCGCTCAATTCTCTTCTCCTTTTCTTTAATCATTGCGTCAGCCATCGCATATGAATAGCTAGCAATCTGTTCCCAATTTTGTATATCGTTTTGCGTTAGGTAGCCCTGCATTGCAAGGCCTGCGAATAAGTCTATCAAGTCTTCGTTATTCATTGAACCACCACTTTAAAAACAATAAGAATACACACCATGCGCCGTAGAACCAGAGCATCCATGTTGGTAGGTCAGCGGGGATGTTCATTCCCCTTCCACCCCATCGATCCAGTTATCAAGCTTGTCGTGCATCTCTTTGCGACGAGCCTCGGCAATAGTCATGTCTTTGCCCTCGACGATTACCTCGATGGTGTTTGCCATCTCTGCTTCAAACTGCTCGCCCTTTTTAAACATAATTTCATTAGGCGTTGTGCCAATTGTAAAAACCATACCTTGTAAATTGATTGCTGATTCGACTTTCATGTGTTTAATTCCTTTAGTTTGGTTTGAATTGCGTTAATTAATCCATTCACATCCACATCCTGACCAAGCACAGTTAAATCTTCTGCACGGTCGGTATACACAACTTTCACTTTGTCGTGATTCATTTTTAAAACATGAATATCTTCATCCGTCAACCCTTGCCAAGGCTTGGGTACCCAGTATTCGTTCGGCGTATAAATTACTAAGTCTGGGTTATCGGGGTGCGGTTTAAACGGCATTGTTCTTCTCCTTGATCGGTTGCATTGACTTGCGTAGCTGCTCGTTCATGCGGATGTGAGTGTCAATAATTTTTTGCAATTGCTCGGCTGTATACCATCCCTGCTCAAGCCAGTGCTTGCCTGTGTTATATGTATTGTGTGTTGTGTAGTCAGCCACCGTTCTTCTCCTTGAGTATTTGCTCTGCTTTCTTAATATCAACCAGCCCGCCACGCCCACAATCGAGTATGCCCTTGATCTCATCATCCGTCAGCCCGACCCATTCTTTGCGTGGTGGTGCGGTGTAAACAGGGATAACTTCGTTTATCGGATGAGTGCATCTGTCCACTTCGTATTCTGAAGTTTCAGGGTTTATCCATAAATTGCAAACGTGTTTTGCAACAGGCTCTTGCTCAGGCTGTGCTAACTCGTTCTCCGCCAACCATCGACCTCTTGGTGTGCAAGCCTTCATACATTTTTCATAATCGCCGCAACAAACTTGTGGCTCACGTTCATCAGCACGACCTTGCTCGTATAACTCCGTGACTGTTTTATGTAGACCTACAACATTGATGTCTGAGTTTGATGTGGATATCCCAAGGCAACAAATAATCTTGTATTCCCAGTCGCTTGCTTGTTCGTCAGTCATGCTTCACCTCATCAGAACGTGTAGGCCATTCCGCCCACATCATTGGTGTGCCAACAAAGTCTGCACCGACTCCAATTGAGGCAGCGGCTATAAACTCAGCGGGGCGAACTTTTGCGCCTTTCGGTTGCATGGCTTTCAGCACCTCAATCTCTTGCTGCAACTGCCGTATGTACGCCGCTGCATCGTCTTGCTCTTGGTGCGTCATGAAGTAACCGTTTTCTAGGATACGCAGTAATTGGTTAGGGTTTAGTGGGTTCATATCGCCCCCGTAAGTTTTAAAATAACAAAGCAGGTCAACATTCCAACAATCCAACCAAGCATAAAATCGTCATCGTTCATGCTGCCCACCTCGGCGTCATAAATGATGCGTGTTGTCGAGCCTTAGCTCTGCGGGTTGCCTTGCGTTGTTTAAACGGCATCAGGTGCGCCTTGTGTCTACTGTGCATCACAAAGATAGCCTGACGTAATGCACCACGCCACACAATCAGCTTGGTTGGTCTAACAGCAATGCGTTCACCGACACCATCAACAGCTTTGCTTAGGTTGATAAGCACTTGCTCAAGCGACTCAGGTGTGAGGTCGGTCATTTCACACCCCCAAGTTTCTCATTCAGTACATCAAACTGCGCTTGCGTAATCGTGTACCAAGGGCTGCGACCACCCTCTTTAAACGCCGCATCCCAAATACGTTTGGCATCTTTCTTGCGAACGTCATCACGCAATTTAATAAACCACGGCAGCTCGTCGTCTTCAATCTTCCACCAAGTTTCAAACGCATCGTCACGTTCTTTGCTCATTTCAATCTCTCCCGTACAAAGGCACGACAAACAGTCACCTCAAAGTCAATCATTGTCATGGCACTTAGCGCCACCTCTTGCACCTCGCCGTGGCACTTCACTTTAAATATTCGGGCATCAAAGTTAATATCATTGCGCCCGTCCATGTACTCAACAGGCTTGTTGCATATGTCACAAATTGGCAGTTCAAAAATTGGTTGGTCAAGGTTCATTTCACACCCCCCCAAGTATCTCAACGCCTTTGCGACCCAGTTCCACGGTCACGGCTCGGCGCAGTCTGATAATCTCGTCTGAGTATTTGACGCAAGTATCCATTAACGACTTGTTAGACTTCTGCAAAGACTCAATTTGATCGGCTTGCTCTTTAATGTAGGCCTCAAGCTGATCAATCAGTGTTTGTAGTTCTCGCTGCTCTTTCATTTCAATCCTCTCAAATTAACTAGTTTGAATTTATTTATTGGGACGTCGTAAAAGTATTCATTACTCGCTACATACTTGTTTTTAATCTCAACTACAGGCGACGATAAAACATCCACCGCTTTACACCAGTACGCATACCTCAGAGACTGAGTTACGGCAAAAAATACAACAGGCAACTTTTGATGCAACAGCTTTTCTTTTCGTTTAGCCACATGAATTGTTGGGTATGGACACAACTCACTTGACCAGTAACGCACCTCAACCTCGACAAATGCTACCCAGCTATGGCCTCGTTTAATGATTAGATCAACCTCGTATATGAGGAAGTCATAACCCTTAACGCCCCATGCTGATTGCATATAGGCCTTCACAACATCTCTGCTGCGCTGGTCATTCTCATCAGAAAGGTGTTGGTCAAATGGTTTGGTGACTTCATTCATGTGTTTAATATTAAATTAAACAATAAGAAGTGTCAACTGTAATTATTTTTTAACCAGACCGCCATGAGTAACGAATCAGCTCGCCCATGGTCTTTTTGTCGTGTGAGGGGTGCCTCGGGAAACATTGAGCGTGCAAGATCTAGGCTTGCAGACTTCTCGGTGCCTATAAGGCCGTGGTGCTTTTTCCACGTCTGGGGTGTTACTAGGATGAAGGAGTAGCCAGTAAGCTCTGCCACGGCCTCTATAGAGCCTGCAGCACGCATGAATTTAGAGGTGCTTGCGATACCCTGCTTGGGCATGCTGTGCACGCTCTCAACGGCGATCATGGCTGTATCGAATGATGAGACACAGCCACGCAAAGAATTGTAGAGAGTGCGAGCGCCGACACGACCGTCTACGCTCTGGATGTCGCCACAGCCGATGAACTCGCCGTTGTGGTTGATAGCAGCCCAAGCACCGGAGGCCGAACCGGGATCCAACCCAATCCACACCATTACTGATTCTGACTCGGTATACGGTTACGGATATTTTCTGCCGCCTTCTCAAGCGCCACCCCAACACTCAGCGGCACCTCCACCCCCTCGAGATCCTCAATCATCTTCTCCACCACCATTGCGCAGGCATCTCTCTCAAGCTTAACCGCCATGCGTGCGGCCTCGATCGACATGGTCATAATCTCTCTGCGCACCGCCTCGAGTTCTGTAAACAGCTCTTGCTCGGTGAATAACTTGTTGCCAGTACCACGAGCCAAAAAGCTTTTTTGAAAGTCACTCAACATCTTCAGTTCTCCAATCCATGTGTACACCTCGATTACCAAGGCGCCATTGTTTTCTTACGTCCTGATCCAGTGTGGATGTAGGATGCTTTTCTTGCCAGCGCACCAAGAATGCGTGCCCCTCGTTGCGGTTCTTGATCCTTAACTTGATCGCATGCCGCACGAGGCACTGATGCCTAAACTCTTCAGAATTAGTATCAATAATCGCCCTCTATATCAAACGGTGAAGGTAAGGCGCCATAGTTCTCAACAAACTGCTGACACTCCTTGTTATACCAAAATGAGTACCAGTCTTCGGCCTCACCATTGCGCTGCTTTTCGCACATGAGATAGCAGTCAGGTGTAGTAGGGTCAACCTGACCACCTGCAAGTATCTTATGCTCTTTGGCTTTATTGCGCCAAATCAAAAACACATTGTCCACCTGATCGGCAATCGAGCCTGAACCCTTTAAGTCGTTCTTGTTGGGCTTGATCTCATCACTAGTTTGCTTGCGAATGTGATGGACTAGGTGAACGTGCACGTTATGGTCTCGAGCTAAAGACGTCAACTCGTCCACAAAATGCTTTTGCTGGTTGTAGTCATCCTCACCTGACACGCACTTCATCAACGAGTCGATAAAAATGTGAGTCACACCAAGCTGCACCGCACTATAGCGAGCCACAGAGATCACTTGCTGCATACTCACAGTGCCTTGCTGGTCATACAGCCATAGCTTTTGATCGGAGAATTTCTTAAAACGATTCACGAGGTTCGTCATGTAGACAACCTTATTCGAGAATCTGGGCGCCTCTGGGTTCTCGCAAGAGAATTGACGCAACATGCGAGACAGCGTGCGTACAGGTTTCATCTCAAACGACATGACGCAAACCTTATGATCTTGCTTAATCAGGCCTAAAGCAATCTGACCTGTAATCATAGACTTACCACCACCGTTCTGACCTGCATAAACCGTCACCTCGCCAGCCCGAAAGTTAAACGTCGACTCGGTCTTATGCCAAGGCATTGTGCAAACCTGCTTAGGCTTGGGGTTGGCAACAGACTCGATGATCTCGTCTAGCCATACATCAGCGGTACGAACCTTCTGCTGAGTATCGGTCTCTCGCAGGTATTCAGAGAAATCAATGTCATCAGGCGATAGAATGCGCATGGCTGGCTCCTGTGTCGATTACTTCGTCACCCAATACCGCAATGACCCTTTTTGCGTTCGCAGCTACAAGGGCGCTTAAAACGGCTCTAGTGCGCACTTCATCGTTGCCAATGATATGCACGGTCAGGCCAACAGCAAACCGCAGATCCAGCAAGCGGATGTTGTCCTGAGGGTCAATAAATATCTCAGGCTTGTCAGGGCTGGCAAACTCCCAGTTAAAGATCCAATTGGGGTAAGAGCGCAGGTATACCCAGATAGCAGATGGTTTATTGCCTGCCAAACGCATTTTGATCAAGTTCTCGTGGCCTTTCATATCACCCTCCGAGTAAATGTGGGGCTGCTGCTTTCATCCTCCCAACGACGCTGATTGATGTAGGTCATGGGCGCTGGCTCAAAGCCTGTTAACCATTGGTCAGAATTCTTTAGGTTTCTAACGCTCATAAGGATTTGGTCTGCAACGTCATCCAAGTTGTGACGTTTCCACTTGGCCTCGCAGGCAGCTTTGCCTACCTTACGTTTTGATGCAGGCCATGTTTCCCAGAACTCTGCAAACCTAGTCGCTTGCGACGATATAGCTTTTATCTGTATCTGTATCTTCTTAGGGTTATTTTCGGTAACCGATTCGGTTTTTTTAGGTCTTCCGCCACGCAAGCCAAGCTCTCGGTTATTCCTAGCCTGAGCCTGATACTTCACAATCTCTGCTTGCGCACGGCGGTTGACGTAACCCTCATCTGTCTTTTCAAAGAACTCATTCAGGATCTGTTCCACAGGCTCAACATCCAACCTTACCTTGCGAGCTACTGCTTTGATATCCAAAGACAGAGGCGCCTCTGACATGTAGGATAAATCCAACAGTCGTCGGTAGACTAGGTCTTCGTACTCGTTTAAATGCGCTGTATGCGTTAAATAATCACCAATGTGGAACTTGTACCAGATCATGTTCATTCTCCAAATAAATCGCTGCGAAGTTCACTACGTTTCACTTTTCTCTTTGTTGCCTTTTCAATCAACACACAGAGTGCGGCACTCGGTGTAACTCGTCCTGCAATGATTAACGAAAACCATGTCCTGCTGATACCCAACTGACTCGCCATATCCGCCTTAGAGCCTCGGGGTTGTTTTCTAAAAAACTCTTCTAGTGTCATAAATACCCTTTAGGTTAAGTGTGGCAATCATACACCATAATTTAATTTGAACACAACAATTGTAATTTAATATTACATGTGATAAAGTAATATTTCCTTAAACTTGGAGCAGAGAACATGAACATAGAACATCAACCTTACGCCCCTGCGTCCGCTACGAATGTGCAGCGAACATGGAAACGGGCATGCAACTGGACACCTCCGTCCAAAGACCCAGAGACTATCAAAAAATGGCTGTACTACCAAAGCTTGGCTTTGCAGTCGGCTGAACAACTTCAACTGAACAAGGAAGTGAAATGAGCAACGGAATAAGAGTTAGCACGATGAAGTACCCAGACGGCGAGAGGAAGTTTTTGCTTACCGTGTTCCTTGATGATAAAGACTCAGACTGGGTTGAGTTTGATAAAGAGCAACTTGAAGGCTTGATTGCAACACTTCAGGAAAGACTAGCTGACTACCACAAGATTGTGGAGGACGTGAAATGATCCGCAAGAAAAAAATAGGCAATTTTGAAAAGCTTGTTACAGACATTCTTGAAAACCTTGATCCGCTCGTGCCAAAGGGCATGTCGGCAGTAGAAGTGATCGGCGCCTTAGAGGCCGCAAAACTTATTCTTTTAAAAAAGTTAATCAGAGCAACGGATTTAACTAGCCTTGTTGAGGGGGTGTTGAATGAACGAAGCTGAAAACCATCAAATGCAGTTAGAGAGAATGCAAATGCTTGAGGAGGCTCTAGAACGGGCTGAGGCAGGCGTTGCTAGTGAGGGCGACTGGAACATCATTCGTTTTGAATGCGGCTCCCCTAAGCGCCCTACAGTGATTTTAAAAACCATTTCTATCGGAGAACATCATGGGTTTAATAATCTCAGAAACACAGTCAGATAAATCGTATTCACGAGAGTTTGTCAAAGTACCTTTAGGCTCGCACTTAGCGAGATGCTACGAACTCATTGATTTGGGCACCCAGTCGTATGAGTACCAAGGCACACTCAAGGTCAGCAAGAAAGTAATGATCAAGTGGGAAATTCATTCTGAAGACGAGGATGGCAAAGCCACGTTCACCGACAAGGGCGATCCTCTGTCACAGAGCGAAGAGTACACACTGTCGATGCACGAGAAGTCTAACTTGGGTGCGCTGTTGCGCTCATGGCGTGGCAAGGACTTCACAGAGGAAGAGCGCAAAGCCTTTAACCTTGGCAACATCCTCGGCGCATGGTGCATGCTGTCTATCATTCCAAAGACCAATGCCGCTGGCAAAGAGTTTAGGAACGTAGGCGGAGCGACTCCTGTACCTGCAATCATCAAGAAGTCAGGCTTACCCAAAGGCCACAACGAGCTGCGCACCTTCGACTTAGACAAGCCTGACATGGCCTTCTATGAGAGTTTTTCAGAGGGCACTAAGGCCAAGATCAACAAAAGCCCAGAGTGGCAGGCGTTGAGCGGCAAACCACTAACACTTGATGACCCGAATGCTATCAGTGGCGGTCTTGAAAACATGGACGACGATATACCTTTTAATTAGAACGGGTCTATAATGGTTGTATTCCACGCAAAGGGGTGCAGCATGATTCGTTCTAAAGAGTGTTTTAAGTGCAAGACCGTCAGACCATTGGATGAGTTTTATAAACACGCAAAGATGGCTGACGGTCACGTTAATAAATGCAAAGCCTGTAACAAGCAAGACGTTACAGATAACCGCAACAAAAATATTGAAAGAATTCGTGAGTACGACAGGGAAAGGGGAAAAAACGCAGACAGAATGAAAGCCACAACCGAAATAACTAGAGCGTGGCGAGAGGAAGATAAACGAAGAGGCACAGCCCACAGTGCCGTTGCTAGGGCGGTTAAATCAGGTCTTCTAATCAGGGAAAGATGTATGCGTTGTACCGAACCCAAAACTGTTGCTCACCATGAAGACTACGATAAACCTTTAGAAGTGATGTGGCTATGTCAACCGTGTCACAAACAAAGACATAAAGAACTTTTAACTTGAGGAAGCTAATGAACATTTTTATAGACATTGAAACCGTACCAGCGCAAGATCCTGAGGCCATCAAGATGTTGCGTGCAGAGGCGGATGAAGAAAAGTTATTGATTAAGGCGCCGTCAAACTATAAAGACGAGTCCAAGATCCGTGAATACATCCTTGCCAAGCAGATTGAGATTGATACGGCCTTTGAAGAGAGGTACCGCAAGACCTCTTTTGATGGCGCCTACGGTCAGATTGCTTGCATTGGGTATGCGATCGATGATGAGCCTGCTCAATCAGTCTGGGGCGCAATGTGGGCTAGAGACGAGAAACATGTATTGAACGTGTTTTTTAACATTTTGAAAGAGGCATATAACCCAAACGACCAGATGCGGCCTACCTTTATTGGTCACAACCTCATTGGGTTTGACTTGCGTTTTATTCACCAGCGCTCGGTCATGCTCGGCGTTAAGCCACCGTCATTTATCCCATTCAAAGCTAAGCCTTGGGACACCACGGTATTTGACACCATGATCGACTGGGCAGGTGTGGGTAACCGAGTCAGCCTTGCCAAGCTTTGCAAAGTATTTGGCCTCGACGCTAAGGGTTCTGAGATTGGCGAAGAGATTGATGGCAGCAAAGTCTGGGACTTCGTAAAAGATGGTCGCATTGAAGACGTGGCTAGATACTGCGAGGGTGATGTTGAGCGTACCCGTCAAGTGTACAAACGCCTTAATTTTATTGAATAGGAGCAATTATGCTATCCGAAGAGCAAATCAAACAAATCTTCTTTGCTTGCGAAAATGACGACCCAGAAGGCCTTCGGGCTGACGACGTCGACATCTACGAGTTTGCAAGGAAAGTCGAGGAGCATTTGAAAGACGAGTCTGCCAAGAAAGAGCGCAAGAAGTGCGTAGCCTTTGTGGCAAGCTTGAACCCTACCGTCGCTAAGGCACTCAAAGACTGGCAGGGATAAAAAAACCCCCCGATACAATTAAGTAAAGGGGGGAAACAACCCTGAACAAGGTTGAGGAGATTACCTTTGTCTAAACTGTTCCTTATACCAATCTGGCACGGTCGGCGCCTGTTTATAAGGATCAGCAGCACGAGCCTGATCGAGGCCATACAGAATACCCAGAGAGCTGAGCAAACCAGCCAAGCCGCCTAACTTGGGAACTGTGCGAGGGATCGTCCCCAAGGCTCCAGAAAGCGCCCCAGCGCCTGCAATCGTGGCGCCTGCTGTATCGCCTTGTCTTGCACGTTCGTAGCCTTCTAAGCCCATTAAAGCGCCCCCAGCACCCGATGCTGCACCTGTAGGGATAGGTGCGGTGCGTGCAGTTCTGTTTAAGATCAAAGAGCGGTTGCTAGGCATTCCAGCTCGAGTGTCTCGCAAGAGGGTCTCGGCCTGATTAATTGGCTCTGCATGCTCGGCAATATGCCTGCCTTCACCTGTCATATGCTTAAAGAGGTTACTCTCGGCTGTGCGCACGCCTGTTTGACTAGCCGTGGCGTTAGCCTTAGCTGCCTCCCATGCGGCCTGACGACGTGCAAACTCTTGGTTCTCAGCTAACTGACGTTGACGCTCGGCCTCTTGGCGTGCGAGCATTTGCCGATGTTGCTCAGCGGCCTGTGCTTGACCCTCAGGGCTACTAGCAAAGCGTGCACGCTCGGCTGCAGCGGCCTCTGCCTCTCGATCCATCTCAGCTAGGGTGCGAGCAGATAAGGCCACTCGACCAGTGCCTGTCGTAACATGTTGGCCTAATTCATCAACCATCAATTCTGGGTAACGCAAAGGCGCCACCCCAGAGTCCGCAAGCTGATTAACCCGATCGATTGCCAGATCACCACGCAATTTCAATTGATGCGCCGTCATTTGTTGACCACGCTCACGAGCTAATGACGCCGCAGCATCCCCAGCGGGAGTAGCATGCTGTACTTGATCAATCATAGGCACGCCACCTGTCACTGGGTCAACAGGCTGAATAGGCGAGCCTTGAATCCTAAAGACAGGCGCTTGCTTACCACCAACGTCAACGTACTGTCTGCGTGACGCCTCAACACCTTGATTGGCCTCGGCTTGCAATTGAAGTTGGCGCTCTAGCTCAGCACGATGTCTCTCGGCCTCGAGGTCAAACACATTGCCAGCAGCACGACGGTTTGAAAGCGCTCCATACAAGTCACGACGAGCCTGCTCAAGAGCCTGACCTTGTGGGTGCATCATCTGCGTTTTAGACAGAGGGTCACCAATCAAGCTGCGGAAAGGGTCGTCAATCAAATCTCGGCTGTAATTCAGCGAGGTAGTATTAGGTGTCTTTTCTTTTGCGCCAAAAGGATTACGCACGTCACCCGTCATAAAGGGTACGGCAGCGCCTGCTACAGCACCAGTACCGCCTGCCACTAGCTGACTGAAGGTGTCGCCTTGACCACCCATTGAAGGGGGCTTATACGTCGATGTGTCACCGTACTTGCGATCCCACGCAATACGCTCGGCCTCGGTGGCCTGTGCATCAGGACGAGGCGGAGCAATGAAACCCTCGGCGCCTTGCATGGGGTACATGTTGTTAACGGTGCGGACGTAGTTACGGGTCTCGGCAGGTAAGAGGCTTATGTCTCGGGTCTCGAAGTATTTCTTGGCATTCCCCGGCCCGAAGTTATACGCAATCAGCGCATCCACCGGATTTTTATAGGTCAGCAGGTTAGTCTTTAAGACCGCCACACCACCTCGAATATTTTCATCAAGGTTGCTCGCATCGACCTTAAAGCCTTTAGCCGTTGAGGGCATCAATTGCATCACGCCCATAGCACGTTCTTTGTACTTGGTCTCCGGCCCTTGGAGCACAGAGTTATCGTCATTGAACTGCTTAAAGCGGCTCTCTTGATGCGCAACAGCCAGCGCTAGGTTAGGGTCTATCCCTTGACGAGCGGCCTCTTCTGCAACCTTCTTTGCAATTTGAAGTTGACTTGGCGTAAGTTTTGAAAAGTCAATCATGGCTGTCCTCTAAGGACTCGGTTTAATTGATCAACAAGTGAACCTGTCGGTGCCGCTGTGTTAGCTGGTGCCTCACCGTATAGGTTAGCAATTTGCTGGCGTGTATTTTCAAACTTAGTGTCGTACTCTTGTTTCATCCTAGTGAAGTAAGGCGACTGCAAGAACTGATCACGATCGTTTGATTTCGTAGCAGATTTAAACTCTGTCCACGCTTTATGGAAGGCCTGATCACGCTGTGCACGCAATTGCAAAGCCTCGGACTTCAGGCGAATAGCATCCGCAGAATCGCTTGGTAAAGCATTGATGCTGCCAATCAAACGACGCTCGCCATCACTGATCTGCCCTTGGCCTTTCATGTCAAGCTTGGCGAATGCCAGTGCCACCTGTGCGTATTTTTGTGCGGCAACACTTAACAAGTCTCGACCGCTCTTATCCACGCCTTGGAAGTATCCAATAAGTTGTGATGGAGCAAATGCGACACCTTTTGCCTGAGCATCGTTCATGTCAGCAACAGCACGGAAAAATGCGGTCTTGAGTGATGGATCTTGCAGATAATTGAATACCTTGGGGTTTGTCTCAACCAGTGCAATCTGATCCTTAGCAAGTTTCTCAAGATCAAGGGCACTAGTGAATGTGTCGGTTAAGGTTTTACCAAAAGCGGTATTAGACTCAGCCTCGCCTTTAGCACCTGCCTCACCACCAGCCAGAGCAATTTTTCTTTCGGATTCGGTTTGCGGTCTTCCATCAATAAAGGTTGTGATCTTGTTCTTTTTCAAGAATTCATTAACCTTGGAATCATCACCGCTCTCAATAGCCTTTGCCCACTCTTCAGCAACTTTTACTGGCACGTTGTGCTCACCGTATACGCCAAGACTGAGTTTTACAGAATCAGTTTGTTTGAGCTTGGCTTGGTCAATCAAAAGCTTTGCCTCGTCAACAATTGTTCTGCGTTCATTCAACCGTAGCTCGGCTTGTTGAACACCAAACTTAGCAACGTCTAATTCGTAAGTGCGGAAGTCTTTTTGCATTGCTGCAAGCTCTTTAAACATCGCCCCTTGCTCAGGAGAAATGTTCATAGCAAGAGCAATGTCTCTTTCAGAGATAGGCCGCATGGTGCTCAGGTTGCGAGCGCCTAAAGGGGTCTGAACAATTTTAGGATCAGTCGTTTGTTGAATGCCTGCATCTACCGCAGATGGTCTGATCGTAAAACCATAATCTTCGACCTTAGCACCTGTTGGATTATCAGGATCAACTTTTGGCTCACCCATTGGGACAACATTTGGATCAGCCACAGGTGCAGCCACTGGAGCGCCAGTAGGCTGGGCATTCAGCATAGGGGGTTGTGCAGCAGGCCGAGCATTAGGCGCTGCGGCCTGTGGGTTAAACATGTTCTGCATCTGAGAGAATCCAGCCATCTTTTGCTTGAGGCCTAAACCCTTCTCTTCTAGCTCAAGTCCTAACTTCTGTTGATTAAATTGGCGCTCAAGATCCTTGTCTTGTTCAGTCGCCAATACGTCAGCAGCATTACCAAAGGCCTCAAATGCGGAGCCTGTTTTAGTTGGCTTTAACATTGCCGCACTAAACTTCAGCATCTTGGGGTCAAACATTGGAGTTTGACGCTCAATCAGCGTTTGTTTCATTTTTTGAATTTGATCATCAAGCGTCAGTCGACCTTTTTGCAGATCTGCGACAGCACTCAGCACAGGATCTGTTGCAGTTCCTGTTGGAGCGGATACTTGAGACAATGGAGAAGTTGGGCTGATTGCCATCATGCCACTCCTAGAATTGAGCCGGGGGCGTTTATAGCGTCTTCGTAAGCATTTACATAATTTCCAATCTGGCTTGGGTCAGAAACTGGAGATAAAGAGGGAGTAGCGCCACCACCTAAGCCACCAAACAATTTACCAAGGTTGCTTGCGGCACCTGACCAGTTAGGGCTTGCCAACAATCCTGTGAGTCCAGCAATGCTCTGCAGTGGCGACAGACCTGTTGAGTTTTGCGAGGCTGGCTGCGTTAGGCTTGAAGTCGTCGACGTCGGGATCTGATACCCACGCAACAATTGCGACTGAGCCAATCCCGCAGTCAAGGGGAACATTTGCTCGGCCTGCATCAATTGCTGTTGCTGGCTACCCGCATTCAATAAGCCAGTCACGTCGTTCCAGCTCAGAGCGCCAGTCTGCGAGGCTAAGTTGCCGCCTGTGCTCGCTGCGTTAATCAGGTTCTGCTGCTGCTGAGAGGTGAGGTTGCCTTGGATCTGTCCGATCGTGCCTAAGTTTTGTTGCTGCGCATTAGTCAAGGTGCCTGCAATCTGACCTAATTGCCCTTGCAGGTTAGCACCAGCCTGAGCCTGTTTCATGGCCTCTTGGTAGCCAGTGTTCAGGGCGTTAGCTTGCTGACCTGTAATACCTAAGGCCGCTTGATTTAGCGTCTGACCTAAGGCCTGAGCACCACGCTGAGATCCGAATTGACCAGCACCAACAACCCCAGCAGTAGTCTGAGGTGCGACGTTCTGCAGAATGTTCTGCTCGCCCAGCGTACCGATTGAGTTAACCACGTTGCCAATGTATGGCGACATGTAGTTACCAACGGTGTTGTAGGTGGGGATTGCAGCGGAGTTTAGGTAAGGGTTGGCTGCACCCATGGCGTCTTTGCCAAGAGCGGAGGTTAGAGCGCCCTCAGCGGCCTTGGTGGGGTCATAGTTGCCGACTTGTCCCAAATAACCCATGCCCATGTTCATGGCGGGTTTCCACGCACCCGGCGTCGACGACGCTAAGTCAAACGCCTGCGTCTGCAGCGGACTTGCTCCTGCAAACTGTGGACTCGTCCCCATCCCCTTTTGCGCTAAGTTGTTCAGGTAGTCAAGGTAAAAGCTGGGCGCCGTTGTCTGTGTGGTTTGACCACTCGTGACTAACGGCAGGCTACCACCCGTAAAGAAATTGCCACTTGCCCCAGCGGGTGCGGCTGGCGCAGCGCCTATGCCTGTACCTGCACCAGCATTTGCTGGAAGGCCATACGCTGGCATTGGAACTGGGTTTGTATCACCATATGGTGCGGTAGCCATGATTATTCCTTCTCAGTATTTTTCATTGCTTCTTTCACATATTGTAATGGCGAAGCTTTGGGTGGGATCTTATCGTTAGGGGCAGAGCGCTTGTGTGCTCGGACAGCCTCCCTGAACTTATCTAAAAACTTAGCGCCAGCGTCAGATGAACCGTTTCCAAGTTGCGCCACGGTATCAGCATCCCAAACAAACTCACCGTCAGCGAGCATGGCAGGAATTTCATCAGACTGACCGTCGCCCTTACCCTTTACATAGTGGCCTGTTGCACCTGTAATAAATTCTGGCACATGACTTTTACCACCGTCTTGAAATGACATACTCTGCATGATCATGCTTAACAAGCGTGGATCGACTTCTTGCAGCTCTGGGTGCCTACCCATTGACTCTTGAATATGACCGCCGTGAGCAGCGTGTAGGCCGCTCTCAAAGGGGCTTTTGTCAAGCATCGATAATGGCTTGATGTCAGACACGCTTGCGTAGTGAGCAGGCTCAATGTACGAAAGAGGTTTGTAGTCAATTAGGCCAGTAGGCGTTTCGGATGGCGCCGAGCCAGTAGTCAGGTACTGCGGATTGGTAGACGCAATTTGCGACAATCCACTAGCGCCTGCACCTCCTGCTGCGGCAATTGGGACGGCGAAGGGAGAGGCTCCTGCACCACCAGCACCACCAGCACCTAATGCGCCTAAACCTGCTTTTGCCATGTTGGCGTATCGTAAGGCCTCAGAGGCCGTTACACCGGAGGATGCCGCACCTGTTCCTGCTGCGCCTGCGCCACCCGCAGCCGTGCCTGCCGCCGCTCCAGTTCCCCCTAATCCACCTGCAGCACCTGCACCACCAGCACCTACTCCACCTGCAGCCAAGGGAGCAAGCTCTGTGCCTGCAATTAAACCGCCGCCTGTTACGGGATACGCTGTTGCGACTGGGGCTAATCCAGCTCCCAAACCGCCAACACCAAAGGCTGCATTAGCCGCTAAACCACCAGTTCCAATTGCTGCTGCAGTGAGCAAGAACTTATGAAACTGCGGGTCTTTAGCCATGTCTGTAAAGTCAGAGATAATAGGGCCAAACACGCCACCGCCACTTCTTGGTTTTTTCATGTAAGCCGCATCACCAACCGTGCCGCCGACCATAGGTGTGCCAGTAGGTCGAGTCGTTTGATTGCCGTCAGCGTCGAGGAACAACAACTGACCTTCTTCGTTTGTAGCCTGACGAGCTGTGTCAGCCGTAATCTTCTCGCCTTCTTTGATGATCGGATTAAATGAGTTGACGTCAAAAATACCCTCTCGAGTCAACAACGCTTTTAAGCCTGAGTCATCAGAGAATTGAGTAGGTGTGCCCTCGTAGTTCAACACCTCATGTCTAGGCGTGCTGTTGACATCGTAAGGCGTGCGTGATGCACCCATCAGTGGGGTGTAACCGTCATCTCCGCCTGTGTAATCGCTCATGTTCTCGCCTCAATATCCATAATGCCGACTAGCATTTGCGCCCAGTCTTGCCAAGTCTCAAACCCACGGCTATCTGGCACGCCTGAGTTACCAAAGTATCCAATGCCAGACATCGCATCTACCCATATTTTCCAATCCTCTTCTTCAACTGTGCCAAGCTGTTGTGCAGCAAATAGCTCAGACATAAGAGGGCAGTATTGATGCCACTCCATCCCACGAGGGTCATAGACTATCAAAACCGATTTCCCTTCATACTATTTTCTTTTGCAGTTAAGATTTGCAAGTTCCACGGCACATGCAAGCCACTCACTGTTGTTCCTTGTAATGGAACAATATGGTCTACCTCATGCCACACGCCCAGCAATTTAGATAATTCTGCAGATTCAATGTAAAAATTTTTAATTTGATTCAAATGGTCTTGAGATAACCATGGCGGAGTTCGCTTTAATTTTGCTGCATAACGCTTTTGATTTAAAAAATTTACTGCTCCGGGATTATTTAAACGTGATGTTTTTGTATATTGATAACTTTTTCCAGATGCCTTACGCCATTTATTACTAGCTTCCATGCATTTTTGTTTATGGTTTTCATAATATTTAATACTTATTTTTTTTCGTTGAGCTGGTGGTTTAATCCTTGCGTTGTCACATTCAACACAATGACCACCATTTGAATAGCGTTCAGCAATATGCTCACGCTTGCAAGCTATTCCCGTAAAGTATCTGGGCGCCCCAATAAATTTAGCTTCCTTTTGTGATTTTGGCAGCATCATGGATTCCCTGTCGAACGCTCGTCGCCACCCTCGGCAGACAAGAGAACTAAACCAGTCTCGTAATTACCGTTGACTACGTTCGAGCCAAACCGCAAGCGCATCTCACGACGCTGCTCACGCATATCAACCTTGAGAGTGTTTGGATCAAAATAATAGGGGTCACTTGGGTCATCCACATCCTCTGCGTAACCCTTTCCTGTGACGATCAGATACATCTCGCCAGACTGTACGAAGTCGGGTTCGACACGCTCGAGGCGCATCCACTTGTTCGGCCCCATGGGGGAGTTTTGACCCGGCCCCCCATTCACCCAGCCAATTGAATTCGTCTCAAAGTAACTATCGATTGCCGATTGTTGCGTGAGGTTCACCACGTTCGTACCCGTCTCATGCTGCCACAACACATACTTCGATGAGCTATTCGGTTCATTGCCTGCCCAGATCGGACGGCGGAACACCTCACTAAACACACCCGCAGAGCGACGTGCACCTAGCGCCTGACCAGCGTCATACCAGATCTGATCTCTTACATTGAAGACAATTGCGTCGGTGCATTCAGTAGCATCACCCTTGGGATAAAACCACCAAATTTCACCCCAACGAGGCACTTTACTGACCCACACTTTTTGACGTTGACTGTAGTTCAAGTTGTCAAAAAAGTAGTTGATATTTGTGTTGTTTTTAATTTCAGCCACAACACCGTTGTACATCAAGAACCGATCGACACCGCACCAAAAATACAAGCCGTCGTATTCAATCACTGAAGACGAAGACAGCATTGAGCTTTGGCTGCTGATGATGTCATAACGCCAATAGATGGTTGCCGCACCCACAGTCTGAGGAGCGTAGCTCACTCGAATAACAGAGTCTAGCGACCAAAACAAACCAGAGGGTGATGTTGTACCACCACGCAATGGAAGGCCTTTAACAATCTTTGTGGCAGCTACGTTGTTAGAGTTGGCATCTGCACCAACCCAGTTTTGAAAGTCGCCTGCAGAGCTATTCTGAATCAACCCATTATTGCCGTAGACAAAAAGGTATGGGTGGAGCATGACTACGCCACCAGACACGTTGATCTGGTTGTCAAAGGTCAGTGTCTGTGTGCCGCTCGATGTGGCTGTACCGCTAATCACCACGGTTGTAGTGCCGCCGCCAACTGTCGAGCTAATGACAAACGATCCAGAAGGAATTGCAGTACCAGTCACCAATTGACCTGCGTAAATCAAGGCGTTGGTGCCAGTGATCACAAAGGTGCTGTTAGGCGTGCCTGCAGTCATTGCACCAGTGGCTGTGAATTTACCAACCTCGGTAAGAGCACCACTTGGGAAATCACCGTACAGCACAGGAGTATTTATAGTGCTGTCTATATAACGAAGATTTTGCCCAGCATGCGCAACCAATTTGTTGTTGCCAGATCCTGTTGAATCAAAGCCAATATCAAACTGCCAAAGGTTATTAGCGTTTGAAGTAAAGCCAGTCATGCTAATGGTCGTCGGGCCAGTCCCCACACCATCATCATCGTCTGTCTGCCACATCTCAAGGCCAGCAGAGTAGCCAGAGTAGACGTAATTTAATCCGTCATCAGAACTCATAATCATGCCACGGCTAATGCCCGAGGCGTTTTGAAAGATGCCTCTGTAGCCACCCATCTTGCGAGGGCGCCCACGCTGAAACCTTACCCACTTGCCGTCAACGTAAACAGGCGCATCAAGGGTCGTTCCATCACGCTGGATGCCTGCCTTGATGTTGAGCGAGATTACATTGGCGCTCATTAGAACGTGCCTCCGCTAATACCTGCTGGGACAAACAACCCTGATGTGGTCAGAGTCAAAGCGTTTGAACCATTTAAGGCCATACCGACTTGATTAGTCGCTGGTTGATAGATGCCAGTGTTGGTGTTGCCAGTGAAATTAATCGATGGCGTAGCAGCAGATCCTGTACCCACTGTCAGCGAGGTGATAGAGCCACCAGCCGCAGAGCTTGAGTTGTACACGTTCGTGCCATCACAGACCACGGTCAAAGTCTGACCTTGAGGCACGGTGACCGTAGCGGCGCCTACCGAGGATGTCTGAAACGTAAGAGAATAAGCGCCAGTCGTTAGATTGTTCAGGTAGTAGATCTGGACGGTAGATGGCAAAACGATAATGACGTTACCAGTCAATGCACCGAAATACTCTTGCACGACGTTTGCGTACTCAACCGCTGTAAGCGTGTAGGTGCCTGTTGCAACCGTCTTGGCTAGTTGGGTATAGGCAAACGTGTTTGAGCGCCCATAGGCGAACGTAGAATACCCATCGACTCCATTTGAGACGACAACAAGCGATTCGGTTAATTGGAGCTGCTGATTGACGTTGGTGTCGATCGTATCCGTGCCGCTAGGGGTCAAGGTAACGATGCCAGATCCGCCGTTGCGAACCATGACAAACCAGCCATTACCCACCGAAGATGCAGTAGGCAGCGTGATTGTGCCGACGCCAGATGACCAGACTAAAAACTGCGCACGATAGGTGTCATTTAAAACCGTGCTCGAGAATAGCGAGCTTTCAGCGTATTCTTGATTAAGCGTCGTATTGATTGCAACTAGACCATATCCTGCAAGCGCCGACGCATTGGCAGCAGAAGTGCCTGCGCCAAAAGTAACCGTTGACCAAACACCGTTACTTGTAGTGTTATTTGTCAAAAAGATATACTGAGCAACACCCGAGGCAATCGCAATAATTGTATTGCCAGAGATGTCAGTAACGGTAAAAGACGTGGCGCCAATGTTCTGGATCAACACGCTCTGTCCTGTGCTCACTTGTAGCGCAGAAGGCAAATAAAGTTTAAGGTTAGAGGCAGAGGCCGTGACTTGAATAATGCTGGCGACGACGTTGGCGTTATTGCCGTTGATAGGCCACTGCAAATAAGTGTCTGCAGATAGCGTAAGGCTCTCGTACCCGACTTGCGAAGGGGAAAGCGTTTGACCAGTGAAGGGGTTTGTATATGAAAGTGTCATGCGGTAGCTCCAGAATCAGCCATTTTTTTTGCTCTGTTAATGGCTAGAGTGGCAGTTCTTTTTGCAATTGACTCAGGAGAAAGTTTTTTTCCTAAGTGAGATATTCTTAGTTTCTCCAAAGTTTTATGAGAATGTTTCTTTCCAGTAAGTTTTGCAATGGTCTCAGGGGAATGCTTCCTTCCTGTTTGCACTTCACGCATTTTCTGTATTGATTCTTCTGAATGCTTGCGCCCCAGACTGGCTTTAGCAATCTTTGCCTTGTGCTCATCAGAATGCTTTTTACCCAAACCGTTCTTGTTGCCAAGCATAGTAATACGCTTTTTTTCGCTTGACTCTTTGGACATCTTTTTGCCTGTCTGCGCAATTCTCATCTTTTCTTTGGATTCTTCAGAAAATATGTATCCCTGAGTTCCCTCTCCGCCATCTGTCAGGTTGTAACCATACGGAGACTTGGTGTTTTTCTCTTTAATGAGCAATTTCTCCAAGAATTTTGCAGATTCCAGATCAAATGCATCAGCAATATGACTGAATACAAAATTTTCTATGCCATATTTTTTAATGGATGGATGCAAGTAGCGTGACGTCCCATCTGCGTTGCGGTGTTGATACCAACGCTTTTTAAGATTCTTTGTGATCCCAACATATTGTAGGGAGTTCACTGTATTCGTAATTACGTAAATATGGTACATATCAGGAATCCAAAGCAACAGCGGATCGGTCACCAACCCTTGTCACATCCTCGGCCTTCAGTGAGGCAAGCGCCTCTTGGTATTTTTGTTGGAATATCTGGCGTGCGTCGTTCTTTAAAAACGGCATCGCTTGTAGCAACGTACCAAAAAGCATCGCATTTGGAGCATTTTGAGTGATCCAGTTTGTTTGATTTTCTGTAGACAGAGGCTGAATGCGCTCATAATAAAGAACCTCAAATGGGTATGCTTGGTCAGGCGTGGGTGCGACTAACCAGTGGTCATAGTCATAGTCTGCGTAAAACAGCGGTAGGCCAGTCGTTGTGGCATTTGGGGTATACGACTTCAGGTACTCGTATTTGCGCAGCAGGACGGGGCTTTTAGAGCCTGCAGACGACACTTCCATGGATACTGTCTTGCGCCATCTGGCTGGCTTTTGAATGACAGGGTTGCCAATAGTCATGGTGGACTCGACGACCTGCATCTGCCCTAGCGTTTTAATCTGTTGAGCAATCTCAAATTCGGCAAGGGTGATGAAAGTTGGGATGGCCTCGACCACAGCCGCATCACGACGCTCTAGGTACTGGAGCACCATGGTATTCAAACTGTCGTAGGTCATTACCCAAGAGACGGTCATAACAATTATCCAATCATTGAGTTAGCTTTCAGTTTAACGTGCGCTACACGATTAAGCCACCCTTGTTCATAGGTGGGGTTATTTAAACCTCGATAAAATGCTTCTTTGCTTTGGCTAAACTTTTCTACTAAGTCTGCAGGCGTATGGGCATTTACAGCCGCTAATGTGATCGGGCCGATTGCCCCGTCAGGCGTCGTACCAACAGCACTTTGCAAAGTCTTAGCACTGCGACCAACCCCAGCATTAACAGCAAAGTCAAACACAAGATAATCCACACCTGACGGCAAATCGTTGCAACGGCACGCATCCCAAAACTTACGGCGGTACATAGGCTCGACCATAGCAGGTGTAAGACTTCGCATCTCTTTTTCATTTGATTGTCTGCCAACCCATTCTTCCCAGACGCCTTGTGTCACACCGAGGTTTGTAGAGCCTTTACGACCATCGGGCAACCAATTGCCCTTATCACGCTCATCGTCGCTAAAGCCGCCCTCGGACTCAAGCATCATGTCAAAGGCTTGTTTCCAGTTATCTTTCATTTCTTCTGTGCGTAAAAAAGTGTGCGGTCGCCAAACAAATAAAATCCAACCGCTGAGGCAAAGTTGTTAACGGCTGCGTTGTCATGTCCTGAAAGCATCATAAATGACCATGTACCCAACACAATTAGCCCTACAGACGGTCTCATAAGCCTCACAACCGCTTCAACCCAAGGGTAGGTAGTTCCGCTACCCCCAGCGTTGTTCATCGCTTGAAAGAACGCTAAATCAGTTTGACGCATCTGAACGTACTCACCCACATTGACAGGCTTGTATACGTCAGTCTGAATAAACCGTCCGATCAGGCTTTTGCCGAGATCTACGGCGAGTGGGCCGAGTGCCGCAAGAATAGTCAACGGATCCATTATTTATCAACCTTTGAGTCAAGCTTTTCATACAGCCGATCAAGCAACATTTCAATGCGATCAAAGCGCTTATCCATGTCAATCTTGAGCGTCTCAATCTCAGACTTCTTGACGTAAGACTCACTGACGTGCAGGCGCAAGTCGGCAATCTCTTTCTTGAGTTCTTTGACCGAGTCCCAGAGCTGACGGCAGAACCAACCACCAACGGGTAAAGCTGCGCCCAGAACAATATTGATGAGGTTCTGCCAATCCATCATTCAGCCTCTGGCTCTTTAGGTTTTGCAGCCTCAACCTGAATAGCGTTGATCAGTTGAAACACCTCACCGTATGGGCGCTGAGCTAGGTAGTTCAAAATGTTTTGAATCAGTTCAGGTGAGAGGTTCATCACTTTCCTTTAAACACTGCAAAAATAAACCACGGTATTAGCCACACACTACACAGCAGCACTACTGGTAAAAGTAGCACCGCTGCAAGACAAGTTATTAAGCGTTGTATGTTCCGCTCGACGTAAAGGTATGGATTGTGTAACCACCTGAGCTAGTCACCGTACCGCCTGTGCCACGCTGACTGCCGAAGTAAGCAATAATGACAACGCCCGAACCGCCTGCTGCGCTATTTGCTTGTGGAGCAGTATTTCCGCCCCCACCTCCGCCTCCACCTGTATTTGTTCCGCCAGCCGTAGGGGACAAAGATGCCGTATTCCCGCCCGCACCGCCGCCGCCGTTACCGCCAGTTGAAGTTAAACCACCATTAGTACCGCCGCCACCACCGCCACCATAATAAACTGTGGCTCCTGAAATGGTACTAGGTATACCAATACCACCATTTCCACCGCCCGTATTGGTTGGGCCGTTCTGTCCAACACCCCCCGCACCGCCACCGCCACCTCCAACAGCATATGCCCCTGTATTATTTCCTGAACCTCCGGCAAAACCTTGACCAGATGTTCCAGAACCCCCTGCTTGTGTTTGTGAACCTCCGCCTCCTGAGCCGCCAGAAACACCAGTGTATGGAGCAACTACATAAGCACCACCATACCCTCCACCAATAGCTGTTCCAATAACGCCAAATGCAGAATTTGACCCACTATTACCAAGAGACGCAGATGCTCCCGCTCCACCCGCACCAATTGTAATTGTGTAAGCTGTACCGGAAGATAGAGATGTAGAGCCGTTTATTACACCCCCCGCACCGCCACCACCACCTACATAGTATCCACCGCCACCACCACCCGCCACGATTAAATAATTGATTGAGTACCCAGCAGCTTGTGAGAATTGCAGCCAAGTAGAAGTCGTAGCATCCCACCATTCTGGATTATTAGTGGTACTGTTTTGGCGAATCATGCCTGACGCAGGGACAGACGGGCGCTGTGCCGTAGTACCCACGGGCAGTTTCAAATAGTCTGTACCTTGTACGTCAAGAGCCATGATCTTTCCTTAATTAAGCCGCAACCAATTCTTTCCACGAAGTCGTGGCTTCGTCCCACTCGTAGCTCTTACCGTCAGCAGGCATAGCAACAGGCGCTTCCCATAACGCTGTGTGTGGGCTTAGTACCCATGATGCGTATGGTTGGGGCGGATAAAAAACGTCTGCTACGGGGTCGTAGTGATAACCAATCCCTGCGTAGTTGCCACGCAACGGGCGACCTTCTGGATGTTGGTTACCGTGTGTACGGTATGACGTTTGAATCCATTGACCGGGGCTTGAGTCAACGAACGTATCGAAAAATTCTGGTTCAGCAACGATGACTTGAACCACTTTTGAATCAACTACTTTTGCAAAATGACCCATGATGGTCTCCTTAAAAATTACGAGAATGATCTTTGTAATACCAATACGTTGCGCTTGTTAAAACACCTTTTTCGTATGTCCTAACCCACGCTAATAAAAACCCTTTACGGCGGTTACGCATCTTCATCACGCAGTGAAAGTACCGCTTGTTGTAAATGTGTGAATGACGTAACCGCCAGTAATAGTGATTGTGCCGCCAGTAGCTCTTGCAACAGCGCCTGCGTAGCGAATGATGGCTACGCCTGAACCGCCAGCCCCGCCACTTGTATTGGCATACCCACCACCGCCGCCACCGCCACCAAGATTTACACCGCCAGCAGTGCCGTTTGTTGAAGAAGCACCACCTGCGCCACCACCGCCATTTCCACCTGCACCTGCTGTAGCACCGCTATTGGTATATCCACCACCGCCGCCACCTGCATAATAAACAGCAGCACCTGAGTACGAAGATTGAACACCAATACCACCTGCTCCGCTAGTAGACGTAGTTCCAAAACCCCCAACAGCACCCGCACCGCCGCCACCGCCGCCACCGTAATTTGCAGATGAAAAATTATTACCGCCAGCAAAACCTTGACCTGAAGTACCTGCTCCGCCTGTATAGGCGCTGCTTTGTTGACCTGATGCGCCTCCGCCAGAGCCTCCTGCAATACCGTTCAAGCCACTTGAATACCCAGCACCACCTCCGCCAGCAATAGCAGTTACACTAAAGCCTGACGTATTTACACCACTGCTTCCCGGCCCGCCAGATGCTCCGCCGCCGCCGCCAGCTCCGATAGTAATGACATAAGCTGTTCCGGGCGAGACTGACACAGCGGCAGCAGTTAATAACCCGCCAGCACCGCCGCCCCCACAACCGCCACCAGCAGGTGCGCCTCCGCCACCACCGCCAGCTACAAGCAAATAGTCAATAGTGTAAGCAGTTGACGCAAGCGTCTGCCAATTTACGCCATTCCACGCTTCAAGCTGCGCTAAAGAGGTATTCCAACCAAGTTGACCCAATACAGGGCTTGATGGGCGACCTGCTGTTGTCCATGATGGTGGGCCGAACCCTGTTGTGCCGCCTACATATGCTGTCATGTTCTTTCCTTTA
>CAIUZV010000299.1 GCA_903903735.1 uncultured beta proteobacterium
GTTGCGTGAGAGCCGAGGTAGTAGTACCGCCCCTTGTACCGGAGCGCAGCTCGGAAAGGACGCTTTGGGTTGTTGGTGATCGAAACACCGCGATATTGGCTGACCGACCCAGCTTTCTTAGGTCGGGCGGCCAGACTCAGGTAGATCTCGCGGTCGGAACTCTTACTAAATAGATAGCCGCCCACGGAGTCAGACTTCCTCCGAATCGTCGGTTTCCTGCATGGCGTCATAAACCGCCAGGACTTCGCGAGCAAACGCAATATGAGTGCTGATGGCATGCGCACCAGGCTTCACGTGCGGGTAGCTGTCCGCCCAAAATTCGATGAAGAGGTCGTTGAGCTGTTGGTCAGTCATGGGACATGAGAATGAAATTGGTGCCCTTGGCGAGATTCGAACTCGCAAGCCCGTACGGGCGACGCATTTTAAGTGCGTTACGTATACCGTTCCGTCACAAGGGCATGGTGCGCATCGTGAGAATTGAACTCACCTAAGGTCGATTATGAGTCGACTGCATTCACCAGATTGCTAGATGCGCGTGAAACTCGAACAGGCTAAGGGATAAACCCGACTGCGGCGAGCCCCTTAACAATCACCTAATAATCTGAAGCAATGAGGCGCCCTTACGATGCGTGGGCGTACACGTCACATTAGCCCGCGACGAGCAGTGATACGAGCAATACGGACCTTTACGATTAGGCTTCTGCTCTTTTGTTTGAAGCCAAATACGCAACCGAGAGCCCTTTAAAACAAAAGCCTTGGAACAGACAGGACAGACGGCGTGCAGTAACGTACCAGACACGGATGAAAAGAAGTGCTTAACGAGTAAAACAGAAGAAGAAAGATGATGCAAGTGCTAACACGCACATCTCAAAATGAGACTCAGTTGACTTGGCTGGGATATGCGGCTTCTGCCTTGGCTTGACAGAGCAGTAGCCCAGTGTCGCCACGCATGCCGTCGTTGTCCAAAGCAAACTGTGCTTGGCACTGCCGCTGGAAAGCGATACGAGCGCGATCCGTATCAGTCTTAGGCAGGCTGTTGTTCAGCAAAGAAACAGCGGTAACAGCCGCCACGGACACGCCAAAGCCGACGAAGCCACAAACAAACACGACAGCAATGATTTTCCAGGACTGCCAAGCCGCGGCAGTCATGGGGATGTGCTTGGAATCGAGATTGATCTTGATGTCAGTAGTCATATGTGGGAGGTGACTCCATGACAATGGTAGCACAAGAAAAGCACTAGACGAGTCTTGTTGCAAAACTCGACGTGCCGAAACGAGACCGCCCTGATACTATGGTGACTCTAGAGCCCGATCCATGCTTTTCGAGCTAGATAAAAAGTACCAAATCACGCACGCATGGTATCGCGAGCTCTTAGGGTCCGCCCAGCTCCTATTTAACGAGCCGCGAGCTGAAAAACTGCACTTCAAGCCCGACGAAAAGCGTTTAATCGTCGAAATTGGCGTCTATGAAGGCGCATCGACGTGTTGGTGGTCCGATAACTTCCTCGAACACCCCGAAAGTCGCCTGATTTCCATCGATCCCTTCACTGGGAACGACGAATACCGCGAAAATCCTGAGCATTTCCCCACGCTGAGCGATATCGAGTTGATCGCGCGCATGAACGCAGCCAAAAGTAAGAACGCAGGCAAGATTGACATCCGCAAAGGATGCTCGTGGGACCTCTTCCCTGCCCTAAACGCCGAACTTGACCGCCCAATCGACATTTTGTACATCGATGGTGAGCATACGCCGAACGCAGTGTGCCGCGATCTTGCGCTTTACTACCCACTCCTGCGATCAGGGGGCGCTTTGATTCTCGATGACTACGGTCATGAGGACGTTCAGCGTGGCGTCGACGGCGCACTTACGGCGTTCGCCAATATTGAGAGCGCATTCAAGACCGGGTGGCAGCTCTGGTGCGTTAAAAAGTAACCGCCAATCGTTATAAGGCGTCGTTCCAGTGCCGAATGACGCCTGCGA
>CAIUZV010000300.1 GCA_903903735.1 uncultured beta proteobacterium
CAATGGCAGTCTCTGTTTGATCATGCTGCCCCCCGTCGGAAAACGAATCCGGGGTGACGTTTACGATCCCCATAAGAATCGGGCGCTCGAGATTGAACTCAAAGCGCCCGCAAATCCAGCTTCCAGCCATCGAACTTGGCACCGTCAGACTTAGACCACCGCAGCAGGATCAGTCGTGCCTGGGGCAGTTCCGCTTGGCGGCGTACCGGTCGAGTCCATGGGTACATCAGGGACTTTGGGGGCACGAGGGGGACGGCCTTCGATGATGTCGTTGATCTGATCCGCGTCAATGGTTTCCCATTCGAGCAAAGTCTTCGCCATCACTTCAACTTTCTCGCGATTGTTTTCAAGAATCGAGCGAGCCACTGCATATTGCTCGTCGATGATCTTGCGAATCTGCCGATCAACTTTTTGCATCGTATCTTCGGACATGTGCGTGGTTTTAGTCACACTACGGCCCAGGAACACCTCACCCTCATTTTCTGCATACACCATGGGGCCGAGTTCCTCAGACATGCCGTAACGCGTCACCATGTCACGCGCCATCGCCGTGGCACGTTCGAAATCGTTCGAGGCGCCTGTCGTCATTTGATTCATGAACAATTCCTCGGCGATACGACCACCAAACAACACAGCGATCGTGCACAACATCCGCTCTTTGTCCATGCTGTAGCGGTCACCCTCAGGCAACTGCATCGTTACACCAAGCGCACGCCCACGAGGAATGATCGTGACCTTGTGAACGGGATCGGTCTTGGGCAGCATCCGTGCGACCACAGCGTGACCGGACTCGTGATAGGCCGTATTGCGACGCTCTTCTTCGGGCATAACCAAGGAACGCCGCTCAGCGCCCATCATGATTTTATCTTTGGCTTTTTCAAAGTCGGACATATCGACGGTGCGCCCATTACGACGCGCCGCAAACAAGGCAGACTCATTGACCAGGTTGGCCAGATCTGCGCCAGAAAATCCGGGACAACCGCGTGCCAACACGTGTGCATCCACGTTCTGTGCCAACGGCACTTTGCGCATGTGAACCTTGAGGATTTGTTCGCGACCACGAATGTCTGGGAGCGGCACAACGACTTGGCGGTCAAAACGACCTGGACGCAACAACGCAGGATCCAACACGTCAGGACGGTTGGTCGCGGCGATCACGATGACACCCACTCCCGACTCAAAGCCATCCATCTCAACCAACAACTGGTTCAGCGTCTGCTCGCGCTCGTCGTTGCCACCACCGAGGCCTGCGCCACGCTGACGGCCCACGGCATCGATTTCATCGATAAAAATAATGCAAGGTGACTGCTTTTTAGCGTTCTCGAACATGTCGCGCACGCGTGCTGCACCAACACCGACAAACATCTCAACGAAGTCAGAACCAGAGATACTGAAGAACGGGACTTTGGCTTCGCCAGCGATCGCTTTGGCCAGCAGTGTTTTACCTGTGCCGGGCGAGCCCACCATCAACACGCCACGGGGAATGTGTCCACCAAGCTTTTGAAACTTGGAAGGATCCCGCAAGAAATCGACCAATTCCTGCACATCTTCTTTCGCTTCGTCGCAACCCGCTACATCAGCAAAAGTAACGAGGTTGGTGCTCTCATCGAGCATCTTGGCGCGCGACTTACCGAAGCTAAACGCACCGCCCTTACCGCCACCCTGCATCTGACGCATGAAAAACACCCACACGCCGATGAGCAACAACATCGGAAACCATGAAACAAAAATACTCATTAAGAACGACGGCTCTTCGCGCGCCTTCCCTGACACTTGAACGCCCGCTTTCATGAGATCAGAGACCATCCACAGGTCGCCTGGCGAGGTCAGTGTGTAGGAGCGGCCAGAGTCAGGCGTCACGTGCAACACGTCGCTTTGGACATCGACTCTTCGAATTTTTCCGGAACGAGCATCATCCATGAACTGGGTGTAGCTCACCGAGTCCTGAGAGGGTGCGCGGGTGTCGAACTGTTTAAACACAGTGAACAACACAAGCGCAATCACCATCCAGACCGCAACTTTCGAAAAAGAATTATTCAAGGCCGATCTCCAGCTTGTACTTGAAACGTGGTGATTTCTTTTGGCCTAAAGAAACTACCGCAAAATTGTCTACGACTTATTCTACCCCGTTTCAACCTTGCCATTCGTACCAATGCCGGTTGACGAGAAGGGGTATAAGGGCTTGAAAAACAAAATAAAACTGCCTAGCGCTCGCCAAATTATTCGGCGTTAAGCCTTTCGACCTTTCGCGACCAAAAAGGTTTCAGAAGAGCGATCTCGCGACGCCTTAGGTTTGCGCTCGACCACCCTTTTGAAGTGGCGTTTAAAACTTTCCACGATTTGGGAAAACCCACTGCCGTGAAAGGCTTTGACGATCAGCGTTCCCTCAGGTTTGAGGTGCATCAGCGAAAATTCAAGGGCTAACTCGCAAACTTGTTGAATTCTGGCCGAATCAGCGCTCCCGACCCCCGAAAGGTTGGGTGACATGTCCGACATGACCAAATCCACAGGCTGGCCTTGAAGCAGCTCATTGAGTTGCGCGAGCACGCCATCCTCGCTAAAGTCGCCAAGAATGAACTCCACACCTTCAATGGGCTCCATCGGCAGCAGATCCAGCGCCACAATCCGGCCGTCGATCACACCACCTTTACCGACGAGGCGTTCACGGGCAACCTGGGACCAACTACCTGGGGTAGAGCCCAAATCGACCACCACATCGCCTCGGCGCATGAGTTTTTCGGCATCCAGGATCTCCGTCAGCTTGAAAGCAGCGCGAGCCCGATAACCTTTTTGTTGCGCCAATTTAACGAATGGGTCGTTGATATGCTGCATCACCCACTCTTTTGAAAATTTGTTCTTGGCCATTCCCGTACAATTCACCTTATGACTATGGAACTCACCCCTC
>CAIUZV010000301.1 GCA_903903735.1 uncultured beta proteobacterium
ACAGTCGGCCCTAGCTCTAGACGACGACATCATCATCCTCAATAGTTTCTCGAAATATTTCAATATGACGGGCTGGCGCCTTGGCTGGATGATCGTGCCCCAACACCTCGTCGCGCCGATTGAGAAAATGGCCGCGAGCCTAGCCATCTGTGCGCCCACACTTGCCCAGCATGGCGCGCTCGAATGCTTTCACCCTGAATCACTCGCCCTGTACGAAACACGGCGCGAAGCATTTCGTCAAAGACGCGACTACCTTGTGCCCGCCTTGAGCGCTTTAAACATTACTGTGCCCGTCACGCCTGACGGCGCTTTTTACGTCTATGCTGACATCTCGGCACACGCTTCGGATAGCAGCGCATTTTCGGCTGCGCTACTACACGGGGCACGCGTGGCGGCGGTGGCGGGTTTAGATTTTGGTCCTGCACACGCTGCGCACACAATGCGCTTTGCGTACACAACGAGTATTGAACGCCTGCAAGAAGCCATACACCGTATCAAAACCTTCCTCGGCTAACCGACACGCAAACGACCTCATCGCTTCTAACGCTCAAAGGGTAGTCACGTTGAAATACAAAGATCTCAGAGACTTCATCTCACAACTCGAGCGCAATCAAGACCTCAAGCGCATTCAAGTCCCTGTTTCGACGTCATTAGAGATGACCGAAATCTCTGACCGCGTCCTCAAAGCAGAAGGACCGGCACTGATTTTTGAACAGCCAACGCACAACGGCATGCGTACAAGCATGCCGGTCCTGACAAACTTATTCGGAACACCCACTCGTGTCGCACAGGGCATGGGGGCTGAGAACACCCTCGCACTACGCGAAATCGGCGAACTGCTCGCCAGCCTACGCGAACCCGAAGCACCTAAGGGCTTTAAGGATGCGCTGGCAAAGGTGTCCATGCTCAAAGCCGCGCTTTGGGATATGAGCCCGAAGACTGTGCGGGGCGCACCTTGCCAAGAGGTCGTGTGGGAAGGCAATGATGTCGATCTCGCCAAACTGCCAATTCAGACTTGCTGGCCTGGCGATGTTGCGCCGCTCTTGACCTGGGGTCTGGTCATCACACGCGGGCCCAACGCCAAACGCCAGAATCTAGGGATCTATCGGCAGCAGGTGATTGGTCGCAACAAGCTCATCATGCGCTGGCTGTCGCACCGAGGCGGCGCACTAGATTTTAGAGATCACGCCTTAGCCAACCCAGGCAAGCCCTTCCCAATCGCCGTTGCGTTGGGCGCAGATCCTGCCACGACCCTGGGTGCTGTGACTCCCGTACCAGATTCGCTTTCCGAATATCAGTTCGCAGGGCTTCTTCGCGGAGCACGCACAGAAGTGACACAAGCGCTTGGCAGCGAGCTCTCCGTTCCTGCGACCGCAGAAATCGTACTTGAAGGTCATTTGCTTCCCAGCACCGACTCGCGCGCAATCAAACCAGTTGTGCCGGCAGGCGTCAATCCGCCACCCGCCTCGGACTACGAACTTGCGCTGGAGGGGCCATTTGGCGACCACACGGGCTACTACAACGAACAAGATTGGTTCCCCGTCTTCACCGTCGAGCGCATCACCATGCGTCGCAACCCCATCTACCACTCCACCTACACCGGCAAGCCACCGGATGAGCCGGCCGTGCTGGGCGTTGCGCTCAACGAAGTCTTTGTGCCGATCTTGCGCAGACAGCTCCCCGAAATCGTTGACTTCTATTTACCGCCTGAGGGCTGCAGCTATCGACTCGCCGTCGTCTCCATCCGTAAACAATATCCTGGGCACGCGAAGCGGGTCATGTTTGGCCTGTGGAGCATTCTGCGGCAATTCATGTACACAAAATTTATCGTGGTCGTTGATGCAGATATCAATCCACGCGACTGGAAAGAAGTTGTTTGGGCGATGACAACGCGCATGGATCCTGTCAGGGATACGCTGCTTGTTGAAAACACACCGATCGACTATCTTGATTTTGCTTCGCCTGTCTCCGGCCTCGGCGGAAAAATGGGGCTAGACGCCACCAACAAATGGGCAGGTGAAACCCAGCGCGAATGGGGCACACCGATTCAAATGGACGCAGCCACTAAAGCACGTGTGGATGCCATCTGGAATGAGCTCGGGCTCTTTTAAGCCGCGGGCTTCGCGTGACGGAGCAACAAGGCAATAAAAAATGGCCCGCCCACCAGGCTCGTGATGACGCCAACTGGCAGCTCTGCAGGCATCACTGCCACACGTGCCATCCAGTCTGCCAACACAAGGGTCATCGCCCCTGCGATCCACGCAAGAGGTAAGAGCACGCGGTGGCCGGCTCCCACCCAGCGCCGCAAAATGTGCGGCACGACCAGGCCGATAAAAGCAATCCCGCCCACTGTCGCCACCAAGGGTCCCACCAGAAGCGCAATCAACACAATCAAACTACGGCGCACCCGAACGATGTCAAAGCCAAGATGGTGCGCTTCGCGCTCACCCAATAGCAACGCATTGAAAACACGCCACTGTCGACACAACAACATTGAACAGACAAGCGTCCAAGGTATTAACCAACCAACCTGCTCCCACGATGCGCGCGCCAAACTACCCAAGGACCAAAATCCAAAACTACGGAACTGGGATTCAGAAATGAACGTCGTGACGAGGCTCACCAAGCTCATCATGGTTGCATTGATCGCAATGCCTGCCAACAGCAATCCTGCGACCCCGGGATAACGTCGGCCCAACAGATAGGCAGAGAACGTTGCAAGCAACGCTCCCGCGAAGCCTGCGATACTGGTGAACCAGATGCTGCTAAAACCTAGCATCAAACTGATCACGACACCCAATGATGCGCCTGCAGAAATCCCCACGAGCCCAGGTTCAGCCAAAGGATTACGAAAAAGCGCCTGCATGGCCGCACCGCTCAGAGCAAGTGCGCCCCCCGCCACTGCTGCAAACAGCACGCGCGGAAGACGTAATTCTAAAAACACCGCGCGCTTAAACGGGTCTAGGTCAGCACCAACGCCAACCATCGCAAAGAGCTCGGACCAGCGCATCGGCACCGCACCAGACTTCAGTGCCAGCAGCATGCTGAGGAACAAACCCGACGACACGGCCACCCACAGCAGGAGAGGGCGCAAAGGGGTTGACGACGACGCACGCATCAACGAACCGTTTTGACTTCAATCACTGCGCGTTGACCGGCCTGCTCAATCTCCTGTTTCATCACGAGACTGACCGCTGGACAGTACCAGTCTGTGACATAGGACTGGACCGCGGGAATCGCAATCACCACCCCACGCATGTTTGCCATCGTTTGTTCCGTGCCACGCGGATATCGTACTGGCCAGCATAACTGCGGACCCAATGCCGTATCAATTGACTGACGCGTTCCAACAATTTTCTCGCCCACTCGAACCGTGAGTGCGGTAGTCGGACCCTTTCGGGGGTCTCCGATCGCGAGTCGAAAATTCTGTGGTGACAAGCGTTGGCCCGCCATTTTGATTTCAGTTCCATAACCAAAAATACTGACCATCTGCATATCGAATGCCTCTGCTTCGGCAGTTTGGCCAGGACCATTTTTAACGAGCTTTGCCTGCAAGGCATTCGCTGTCAGCACGTGATCAAGGTCTGCCGCACCCGTCAACATACCAAAGAGCGCATAACTGGCGTTGCCCTTGACCTGCGCTTGGCAGCTTTGTTTCCCCGTTTTTTTTACTTGACTAAACGTCATGCGTGCGCTGACCTGAACAATCCCTTTGCCGGTGATTTCAATCAGTCCGCCGTTGTGAAAAAACTTGGCGTCACAAATGTCCGCATGCACTGAAGCACCGCACATCAAAAGCACTATACCCAACAGGGCATGTCGAACATTCATAGGGCTCTGCCTGATTGCATCCGTCAACTTTATTTTTAACCCCGCAGAATTTATTTCGCGGTGAGCCAGGCGATTAACGCGTTTTCGAACGACCGTGCATCGTGGGCACGCTCGTGATTAACCATACTGATCACTATATAGCGTTTGCCACTACTCGACCACACATAGCCTGCAACCGAACGGACATCCCGTAACCCACCCGTCTTAAGATGCGCCATGGACTTTGTCGTCGGGTCGCGCAGTCGATTGCGCGTCGTGCCATCGGTACCAAGGATCGCTAATGAAGATACGTATTCGGGCATCACCGGCGACATCCACGCTTTTTGCAGCATTTGCGCCAAACTGTCGGCCGAGACGACGCCATTGCGGGATAGCCCCGAACCGTTATCTAAGATCATTCCCTTCATCGGAAGCCCTTGACGTGCCAAGACGTCTTGCGCAACCTGCACACTACCCGAGACGGTTGCGGGACGTCTGCCCGCCTCTGCACCAAGCGTTAACAACAACACGCGCGTCATCACGTTATTGCTGCGCTTGTTGATCAAACGAATAACCTCAGACAAGGGGGGAGACTGATGCGACGCAATCGCCGTGGCGTTCGCCGGAATCGAACCCGTTCGAACCTCACCCGTCATCGTGCCACCAAGCTCTTTCCATAGACTTTGCAACACTTTGGCGCCAAACTCTTGTTGAGAGAACACCAACCTAAAAACGTCAAACTCACCACAGGAGCCCGCGCCTCTTCCACTCACGCGGATTCGAACCGTGGAGCCGTCCGATGTCGTATCCGTCGTGACGGCCGGAGATCCTGGACATTGTCCGTCAGCCCATTGCACATTGCCCTCCACCACCACACCGGGAATGGGGGGGTCGATAAATGACTTCCAGGTTCGACTAGCTGGGTCAGGCGAAAAAACCAACCGAACGGCGCCAAACCCCACCATAAACGCATCAGGGCTCGCGTTGTAAGGACGATCCGAGGCCCCGTCAAACGCGCCAGGATCGATCGTGACTTCGCCAAAAACAGAACGATCGATCACGATGTCAGAGATTTCTCGGATACCGCGCAAACGTAGGTCACGTAACAGACGCCACATGTCTTGCAGCATCAGCACAGGGTCACCCCCTGCGCGGAGATACAAAGGTCCTTTCAATACACCCTGCTCGTTTATCTGAGAATCTGGACTTAAGAGAAAACTCGTATTCCAAACATAATTCGGACCAAGGCGCGAGATCGCCGCATAAGTCGTCACTAATTTCATGACGGAAGCAGGATTACGAGGGGTATCAGGAGAAATGGCGAACAGGCGCGGACCACCGATCTCCTGCACCAATACCGACAAGGCGGATTCTGGTAACTTTGTTTTGGCCCAGGCCTGCGCGAGCTCTGGGGGTAACGCACTCTGGGCCTGCGCCTGCGACCCAAAGCCCGACATGACGAGGAGCGCCGCAAACGCTGCACACTTGCCTAGCCACAGACCGACTTTCGCTTTGCCTACGATCATTACGCCACCTATTTGCCGAGTTGAACCGACAGCATACAAAAAAAGCGTCTGCCCGGCTTAAAATGCGCCCTCTTATTGAAAAGCTCTACATTCACGTGCCTGCTTCCCTCTCTCTTGCCGATTTTGACTACCACTTGCCTAGCGAGCTCATTGCTCAGGCGCCTGCCGCCGTTCGTTCCACGAGCCGTTTATTGCACGTGGCCGGTGATGGCCATCAACAAGACCTAGGATTTGGAGACTTAGTCTCTTTGCTCACCCCGAAAGATTTGCTGGTGCTCAACGACACCCGCGTCATTCAAGCACGTTTGCTTGGAAAAAAAGCGACTGGCGGCGGTGTGGAGGTCTTGGTAGAACGTATCACTGACAATAATCAGGCGCTCGCGCATGTACGCGCCAGTAAATCACCCGGTCCTGGAACCGTATTGACCCTCGCCGAAACGGTTTCGGCGACTGTGCTCGGCAGAAGCGACGATTTATTCGTTCTACAGTTTGATCGTCCTGTGCTGGATGCGCTCGCGCAGTATGGTGCCGTGCCTCTACCGCCCTACATCACGCACCAGCCAGATGCGCAAGATATCGAGCGCTACCAAACCGTTTACGCACGCGAACCAGGTGCTGTGGCTGCTCCGACCGCTGGTTTGCATTTTGACCATGATATGTTTGAACGCCTCGATGCGCTTGGGGTGCGAAGAGCCTTCGTGACCTTACATGTCGGTGCGGGAACCTTCCAACCTGTGCGCGACAGCAATCTTGACACGCATATCATGCACGCCGAGCGCTACACCGTGCCGCAAACGACGATGGATGCCATTGCCCAGACGCGTGCCTCGGGCGGTCGCGTGATTGCAGTGGGCACGACCAGCGTCCGTGCTCTAGAGTCCGCAGCCCAAACACAACCGGCTTTGGCTGCCCCGCAATCGGGTGACACCCGTCTATTCATTACCCCAGGCTTTCGTTATCAGGTCGTCGATGCGATGGTGACCAACTTTCACCTGCCGCAATCGACCTTACTGATGCTGGTCGCAGCCTTTATTGGGCTCGACAATATGAAAGCGGCTTATCAGCATGCGATTGAGCAACGCTACCGCTTTTTTAGTTACGGCGACGCCATGTTTCTCGAACGGAAAACGACTCCATGAACGACACCGAAGACAACGCTGCCACGCATAGCAGCCCAAGACCGACCAACGGCCTGTCGTTTGAGCTGCAAGCCACTGACGGTCTGGCGCGCCGCGGTCGTATGACACTGAACCATGGTGTGGTCGAAACCCCTATCTTCATGCCCGTTGGGACCTATGGAAGCGTCAAGGCAATGATGCCCCATGAACTCACCGAGATCGGGGCACAGATCGTCTTGGGCAACACGTTTCACTTGTGGCTGCGTCCCGGCACAGAGGTCATCGCCAAACACGGCGGGCTGCACGGGTTCATGCAATGGTTCGCCCCGCTCCTAACGGACTCTGGCGGCTTTCAGGTCTTTAGCTTGCAGGGTATGCGCAAGATTTCCGAGGAAGGCGTGAAATTCGCCTCGCCGATTGATGGTGCTCGACTATTTTTGACACCAGAAGAGTCTATGCGTATCCAAACAGCGCTGAACTCCGATATTGCAATGGTGTTCGATGAATGCACCCCCTATATGATCAAGGACAAGCCCGCGACAACAGAGGAGGCTGCTCGCTCGATGCGCATGTCCTTGCGCTGGGCGCGTCGCTCGCGGGATGCCTTTGACGCGCTGAGTAATCCCAACGCGCTGTTCGGCATCGTGCAAGGTGGAATGTTTGAAACCCTCAGGGATGAGTCACTCGCCGGCCTCGAAGACATCGGCTTTCAGGGGTATGCCATTGGTGGCTTATCTGTCGGCGAACCTAAAGAAGATATGCTGCGCATCTTGAAGCATGTCGCCCCCAAACTGCCGGCGCATGCCCCGCGCTACCTAATGGGCGTCGGGACGCCCGAGGATTTGGTCGACGGTGTCGCCCAGGGTATCGACATGTTCGACTGTGTCATGCCAACCCGCAATGCTCGCAACGGCTGGCTATTTACCCGTTTTGGCGATGTCAAAATCCGCAATGCCCAGTACCGCGACGACACGCGGGCGCTGGATCCGAGTTGTAGCTGCCACACCTGTGCGAATTTTTCCCTTTCCTATTTGCATCACTTGCAGCGTTCCAACGAAATAACGGGCTCACGGCTCAATACCCTGCACAACCTGCATTTCTACCTCACAATCATGCAGGAAATGCGAGAAGCCATCGCTTCAGGAAGATTTCAAGCCTGGAGAACGCAATTTGCTCGAGATCGGGCCACCAAGTCGTTACAATAGCGAGCGTTTCGCATATATCTAAAGGAGACC